>NZ_JBWKTH010000002.1:0-122258 GCF_059420225.1 Pseudomonas sp. GW821-FHT04D07 | reverse complement strand
GGGAGCTGGACCTGCCTGGTCTGGGACCGAGTCGCCTGCTTCGCGGGCAAGCTCCGCTCCCACATTAGGGTTATGTCGCGCGCAGAAGGTGCGTACGGCTCGGGACCTGTGGGAGCGGAGCTTGCCCGCGAAAGGGCCATCAGCCGCGCAGCGTAATCACCGGCCACCCACGCTTCTCGGCCTCGGCCCGCAGATTCGGGTCCGGGTCCACCGCCACGGGATTGGCCACCTGCTCCAGCAACGGCAGGTCATTCATCGAATCGCTATAGAAATAGCTGTCCTCCAGGTCATGCCCGGTCTCTTCCAACCAACGAATCAAACGCGTCACCTTGCCCTCGCGAAAGCACGGAACGTCGGTGCTGCGCCCGCTGTAGCGACCGTCGATCATCTCGCACTCGGTGGCGATCAGGGTTTCAACCCCAAGCCGTTCGGCAATCGGTGCCGTGACAAAACGGTTGGTGGCGGTGATGATCACCAGCTTGTCGCCGGCATCCCGATGTTGGGCCAGCAGCGCCAAGCCCTTGGGCAACACGATGGGCTCGATGCAGTCGCGCATATAGTCGCGATGCCACTCGTCCAATTGCGCCATCTCGCTGCGGCCGAGAATTTCCAGGCAGAAATTCAGATACTCGGCGTTGTCCAGGCGGCCGGCCAGGTAATCCTGGTAGAACTCATCGTTGCGGTTTTTATAGGCCACCGGATCGAGAATCCCCCGTTCGCAGAGGTAATCGCCCCAGGCATGGTCGCTGTCGCCGCCCAAAAGTGTGTTGTCCAAGTCGAATAAAGCCAGACGCATTGCGGTTACTCGCTGATAAGCCTGTAAAAAGACCTCCAGAATACGGTCTTTTCACAAGAGTGCACATAAGGTAGGCAGGCTCGTTGCTGCTTTCACAACCTTTGTGGAACAATGCGACGACATGCGTTTGCGAGGTGGTTGCCGTGATCGACCCCGATGGTTTCCGTCCTAATGTCGGGATAATTCTGACGAATGATGCTGGGCAGGTCCTCTGGGCGCGCCGTATCAACCAAGATGCATGGCAGTTTCCGCAAGGCGGGATCAATCCAGACGAAACGCCCGAAGACGCTTTGTACCGCGAATTGAACGAAGAAGTCGGCCTGGAACGCGAAGATGTGCAAATTCTGGCCTGTACCCGGGGCTGGTTGCGCTATCGTTTGCCGCAACGTCTGGTACGTACCCACAGCCAACCGCTGTGCATCGGCCAGAAACAGAAATGGTTTCTCCTGCGCCTGCTCTCCAACGAGCAGCGGGTGCGGATGGATTTGACCGGTAAACCGGAGTTCGATGGCTGGCGTTGGGTCAGCTATTGGTACCCGTTGGGCCAGGTGGTGACATTCAAGCGCGAGGTCTACCGTCGCGCGCTCAAAGAGCTTGCCCCGCGCCTGTTGGCGCGCGACTGACACGGAGTTCGACCCCGAGCCATGCTCAATACGCTGCGCAAGATCGTCCAGGAAGTTAACGCCGCCAAGGATCTCAAGGCGGCGTTGGGCATTATTGTATTGCGCGTCAAAGAGGCCATGGGCAGCCAGGTCTGCTCGGTCTATTTGCTGGACCCCGAAACCAACCGCTTTGTCCTGATGGCCACCGAGGGCTTGAACAAGCGCTCGATCGGCAAGGTCAGCATGGCGCCGAACGAAGGCCTGGTTGGTCTGGTGGGGACGCGCGAAGAACCGCTGAACCTGGAAAACGCCGCCGATCACCCGCGGTATCGCTACTTTGCCGAAACCGGCGAGGAGCGTTACGCCTCCTTCCTCGGTGCGCCGATCATCCACCATCGCCGCGTCGTCGGCGTGTTGGTGATCCAGCAGAAAGAGCGTCGCCAGTTCGACGAAGGCGAAGAAGCCTTCCTGGTGACCATGAGCGCCCAGCTCGCCGGCGTTATCGCCCATGCCGAAGCCACCGGCTCGATCCGCGGGTTGGGGCGTGAAGGCAAGGGCATCCAGGAAGCCAAGTTCATCGGTGTGCCGGGTTCGCCGGGCGCCGCGGTGGGCACGGCGGTGGTCATGCTGCCGCCGGCGGACCTGGATGTGGTGCCAGACAAGGCGATTGTCGATATCGACGCCGAACTGGCCCTGTTCAAGACCGCCATCGAAGGCGTGCGCGCCGATATGCGCACGCTCTCGGCCAAACTCGCGACCCAGTTGCGCCCGGAAGAGCGCGCGTTGTTCGACGTCTATCTGATGATGCTCGACGATGCCTCCCTGGGCAGCGAAATCACCAACGTGATCAAGACCGGCCAATGGGCCCAGGGTGCCTTGCGCCAGGTGGTGACCGATCACGTCAACCGTTTTGAGCTGATGGACGATGCCTATCTGCGCGAGCGCGCGTCGGACGTCAAGGACCTCGGGCGCCGGCTGCTGGCCTACCTGCAATCCGAGCGTCAGCAGGCCATGGTCTACCCGGACAACACCATCATGGTCAGCGAAGAACTGACCGCGGCAATGCTCGGCGAGGTGCCGGAAGGCAAGCTCAAGGGCCTGGTTTCGGTGCTGGGTTCGGGGAACTCCCACGTCGCGATCCTGGCGCGGGCCATGGGCATTCCGACGGTCATGGGCCTGGTGGACCTGCCATACTCGAAGGTCGACGGTATCGAGATGATCGTCGACGGTGCGCGCGGCGAGGTGTTTACCAACCCGAGTGAAGTCCTGCGCAAGCAATACGCCGGTGTGGTGGAAGAAGAGCGCCAGCTGTCCGAGGGCCTGGACGCCTTGCGCGAACTGCCCTGCGTGACCCCGGACGGTCACCGCATGCCGCTGTGGGTCAACACCGGCCTGCTGGCGGATGTGGCCCGGGCGCAGCAGCGTGGGGCCGAGGGTGTCGGTCTGTACCGCACCGAAGTGCCTTTTATGATCAATGAGCGCTTCCCGAGCGAGAAGGAACAACTGGCGATCTATCGCGAGCAGTTGTCGGCGTTCCATCCGCAACCGGTGACCATGCGCAGCCTGGACATCGGCGGTGACAAGTCGCTGCCGTATTTCCCGATTGAAGAAGACAACCCGTTCCTCGGCTGGCGCGGTATCCGCGTGACCCTCGACCACCCGGAAATCTTCCTGGTGCAGGCGCGGGCCATGCTCAAGGCCAGCGAGGGCCTGAACAACCTGCGGATCCTGCTGCCGATGATCTCGGGCATCCACGAGATGGAAGAGGCGCTGCACCTGATCCACCGGGCCTGGGGCGAGGTGCGCGACGAAGGCACCGATGTGCCGATGCCGCCCGTGGGCGTGATGATCGAAATTCCGGCGGCGGTGTACCAGACCCGCGAATTGGCGCGGCAGGTGGACTTCCTCTCGGTGGGTTCCAACGACCTGACCCAGTACCTGCTGGCCGTGGACCGCAACAACCCACGGGTCGCGGACCTTTACGACTACCTGCACCCGGCGGTGCTGCAAGCCTTGCAGAACGTGGTGCGTGACGCCCATGCAGAAGGCAAGCCGGTGAGTATCTGCGGCGAGATGGCCGGTGATCCGATGGCGGCGGTGCTGTTGATGGCGATGGGCTTTGACAGCTTGTCGATGAACGCCACCAACTTGCCGAAAGTGAAATGGATGCTGCGCCAGATCAACCTGAGCAAGGCCCAGGAACTACTGGCCCAGGTGATGAGCATCGACAACCCGCAGGTGATTCGCAGTACCTTGCAATTGGCGCTGAAGAACCTCGGCTTGTCACGGATGGTGGTACCGACCGTCACGCATTGAGGGCGGGGAGCTAGACCTTTAGCTCCACCTCTCCCAGATGTCCGCCATAAGGTCCGAAGCTGCGCTCCACGAGATGGCGCGTGCCATCGGCCTGGCTGATCAGTACCGTGCTGGCCCGTGTGCCGTAGCTGGGGCTGGCGATAAACACGCTGGACAACAGGCTCTCGGTCGCCACGCCCACCCCGGTGTCCGGCAACTCGGCAAGCGGCGCGATCGTCGGATCGCCGAGCATCGCCAGCAAGGCCTCCGGTCGGGGATCGGCCAGCGCCCAGGACAATGCGGCGCGAGCCTTGAGCAGTTTCGGCCAGGGCGTATCGAGCCCGGCATTGGACAATCCGTACACACCCTCCGCCAGCTGGCGTGGCTCGCCCTCATGGGAGTTGAAATGCCACAACGTGTCCGTTGTGCCCAAGAGCAGGTTGAAACCGGCATATTCCAGCGATCTTGCGCGAATTTCTGCTAAATAGTGGTCAATCGACAGGTCCTCGGTAAGAAAACGTGCCACCAGCTCCCCGCGTGAGCGCCGGGCTACCGGCTGGTGCGGATCGCGGATATTGGTCAAGGCCGCGAAGCGTCCCCGAGGGCCGATCCCGAGCCAGGTACCACCCGCCTCCAGATCCCGTCCCGCATAGACCTGCGGCGCTTCGGGCCATGGCGCCAGCGGCAGGCTCGGGCGGGCATAAAACTCGTCACGGTTGGCCGCGACGATCAGCGGCTGGGCATGGCGCGGGCGCCAGGCAAAGACAATCAGGCACATCAGCGGGTCCTCGATGTTTTTGCCCACTCTACTCAGGGTATCCATCGCCATCCAGTAGAGCCGTGTCCGTCCTTCCGTTACCATGCCGGACTTGTTTCGCGAGGTCGCGCATGGAATTTCTGCTCTATCTGGTCTTGGGGGCCTGTGCCGGTGTGCTGGCAGGGCTGTTCGGCGTGGGCGGCGGGATCATTATCGTCCCGGTGCTGGTGTTCAGTTTCACCCTGCAAGAGTTCGATCCGCTGATCCTCACGCACCTGGCGGTGGGCACGTCCCTGGCGACGATCATTTTCACCTCGTTCAACACCATTCGCGGGCATCACAAGCGCGGTGCGGTGCTCTGGCCGGTCTTTGCCTGGATGGCCGTGGGCATCCTGCTCGGCTCGGGCCTCGGCGCGTTGACCGCCAAGGCCATCGCCGGCCCGAACCTGCAGAAGATCATCGGTGTGTTCGCCCTGGTGGTGGCGGCGCAGATGGCGCTGAACCTCAAGCCCAAGGCCAGTCGCAGCGTGCCCGGCAAATTCGGCCTTGGCCTGGCGGGAGGGGTGATCGGCTGGGCTTCGGCGATTTTCGGCATCGGCGGCGGTTCGCTGACCGTGCCGTTCCTGACCTGGCGCAGCGTGCCGATGCAACAGGCGGTGGCGACCTCCTCGGCCTGCGGCTTGCCGATAGCCCTGGCCAGCACCTTGAGTTTCATGATCCTGGGTTGGCACGATCCGTTGTTGCCGGCCCACAGCCTGGGCTTTATCTATCTGCCGGCCTTGCTCGGGATTGCCCTGACCAGTATGTTTTTTGCTCGTTTCGGCGTGCAGCTGGCGCACCAGCTGTCGCCGCTGTTGCTCAAGCGGCTGTTCGCCGGCCTGTTGTTCGTTGTCGGTCTGAAGTTCCTGATCTGAACCGCAGGCTCGGTTCAGTCGTGCAAGCGCAATATTGGCTTAATGGCGCGGTTGCAAGATGACCCGCCGGCCCGGAGGATTGCTGTTCGCCGGGCCCTGAATTTTTACTCTATCGAGGAGTTGCAATGCTGCCTTACCCGCAGATTGACCCGGTGGCCCTGGCCATCGGCCCGCTGAAAATCCACTGGTACGGCCTGATGTACCTGGTCGGCATTGGCGGTGCGTGGCTGCTGGCCTCCCGGCGCCTGAACCGTTTCGACCCGACCTGGACCAAGGAAAAACTCTCCGACCTGATTTTCTGGCTGGCCATGGGCGTGATCGTCGGCGGGCGTCTGGGTTATGTGCTGTTCTATGACCTGAGCGCTTACCTGGCGAACCCGACGCTGATTTTCGAGGTCTGGAAGGGCGGCATGGCGTTCCATGGTGGCTTTATCGGGGTGATGATTGCCGCCTGGTGGTTTGGTCGGCGCAACGGCAAGTCGTTCTTCCAACTGATGGACTTTGTCGCGCCGATGGTGCCAATCGGCCTGGGCGCCGGGCGTATCGGCAACTTCATCAACGCCGAGCTGTGGGGCAAACCGACTGATTTGCCGTGGGCGATGGTCTTCCCGCCGTTCAGCGACCCGGCCCAGTTGCCGCGTCACCCGTCGCAGCTGTATCAGTTCGCGCTGGAAGGTGTGGCCCTGTTCGTGATCCTCTGGTTGTTCTCGCGCAAGCCGCGGCCGACCATGGCGGTCTCGGGTATGTTCGCGTTGTTCTACGGGATTTTCCGTTTTGTCGTCGAGTTCGTCCGGGTGCCGGATGCGCAACTCGGCTATCTGGCGTTCGGCTGGGTGACCATGGGGCAGATTCTCAGTCTGCCGATGATCATTGGCGGCCTGGGCTTGCTGTGGTTCGCCTATCACCGCGCCGCGACTCCACCGGCCGCGACTCCACCGGCCGCGAAAGGCGCCGCGCTTTAAATTCGGATCGGGGCCCACGGGCCCCGCATTCAAGGATGCAGGTAACTCATGAAGCAATATCTCGAACTGGTCGCCCACGTCATCAACAACGGCACCAAGCAGGCCAATCGTACCGGGGTGAACACCATCAGTTTTCCCGGGGCGATGCTGCGCTATGACCTCAAGGAAGGTTTCCCGGCGATCACCACCCGCAAGATGGCCTTCAAGTCCGCCGTCGGCGAGATGTGCGGTTTTCTCCGTGGGGTGAACAACGCCGCTGAGTTTCGTGCGTTGGGCTGCAAGGTCTGGGACCAGAACGCCAACGAAAACGCCCAGTGGCTGGCCAACCCGTTCCGCCAGGGCGAAGACGACCTGGGCGAGATCTATGGGGTGCAGTGGCGTAAATGGCCGGCGTACAAGCAGATTGCCAAGAGCAACGTCGCGGCTATCGAGCAGACCTTGGGCCAGGGTTACCGGCAGATTGCCGAGGGTGAGGAAAACGGCCTGGCCTATGTGGTGCTGTACAAGGCCATCGACCAGGTGCGCCAGTGCGTCGACACCATCATCAAGGACCCGGGCAGCCGGCGGATCCTGTTCCATGGCTGGAACTGCGCGCAGCTGGATGAAATGGCCTTGCCGCCGTGCCATTTGCTCTATCAGTTCCATCCGAATGTGGAGACGAAGGAGATTTCCCTGACCCTCTACATCCGTTCGAATGACCTGGGCCTGGGCACGCCGTTCAACCTGACCGAAGGCGCCGCGCTGCTGAGCCTGATCGGGCGTCTGACCGGTTATACGCCGCGCTGGTTCACCTATTTTATTGGCGATGCCCATGTGTATGAAAACCACCTGGACATGCTTAATGAACAGCTGACCCGCGAGCCGTTTCCGATGCCGAAGCTGGTGATTTCCGAGCGTGTGCCGGAGTTTGCCAAGACTGGGGTGTACCAGCCGGAGTGGCTGGAGTTGGTGGAACCTGGCGATTTTTCACTGGAAGGCTACCAGCACCATGCGCCGATGACGGCGCCGATGGCGGTCTGAGCCTGGTTCTGGACCGAGTTGTTTTCTTCGCGGGCAAGCTCCGCTCCCACATTAGGTTTGTGCCGTCCACAGAAGGTGTGTACGACTCAGGACCCAATGTGGGAGCGGAGCTTGCCCGCGAAAGGGCCCTCAATGCCCGTGACTTCTTCCGACATGTGAATGCTCTTCAGCCGCCACCACGCTGCCGCTGACTTCCAACCGCTGCAAAATCCCGCACTGATCCAGATCCGGCCCGCCGCCACAGCGCTGGCGCAGGTCGAGCAACTGCGTCTGCAACGCCAGCAACCCGTCAATCCGCGCCTTGACGTGATGGATATGCTCATCAATCAGCGCATTCACGCTTTCGCACTGATCCTGCGGGCTGTCGCGCAGGTCCAGCAGGCTGCGAATCTCTTCCAGCGTCATGTCCAGGCTGCGGCAGTTGCGGATAAAGGTCAGGCGTTCCACATGCGCCTGGGTATACAGGCGATAGTTACCCTCGCTGCGCGCCGGTTCCGGCAGCAGGTTTTCCTTTTCGTAATAGCGGATGGTTTCCACCTGGCAGTCGGTGAGTTTCGCCAGTTCGCCAATCTTCATCGTTCGATCTCGCCAATGGGTGCTTGACCCTATAGTGGCTACAGGGTGTTCACTTGGCAACAAGCACTTTCAGGGACGTACCCCATGAGCGACTCCATCCATACTTCGCCCAAACCCGGCAGCGATCACGCGCATGCTGATCACGATCACGATCACGATCACGATCACGATCACGGCCATGACCACGGTCCTGCCGATAAGCCGGCGCCTCAGTCTTTTCGTGTCCTCCAGCCGGTGAAGGCTTCCCACTCCCATGGGGCGGCCGGGCCTGCGCACAGCTGCTGTTCGAGCGCCGAAGCGCCCGCGCTGATCAAACTCAGTGAGACCACCAGCGCCGACGCACGGTTGAGCCGTTTCCGCATCGAAGCCATGGACTGCCCCACCGAGCAGACGTTGATCCAGAACAGGCTCGGCAAGCTGGCGGGTGTGCAGCAGCTTGAGTTCAACCTGATCAATCGGATCCTCGGTGTCACCCATGACCTGCCGTCGACTACACCAATTGTCGCGGCCATCCAGTCCCTGGGCATGCAGGCCGAGCCGCTGGAAGAAGGCGCGAGCGCCGAAACCCCAAGCCAGCCGCCAGTGAAAAAGCCCTGGTGGCCCCTGGCACTGTCCGGTGTCGGCGCGTTGGTCGCCGAAGTGATTCACTTCACCGCCGTGGCCCCGACCTGGGTGGTGGCAATCATTGCGCTGGTTTCCATCCTCAGCGGCGGCCTGACCACCTATAAAAAGGGCTGGATCGCCCTGAAGAATCGCAACCTGAACATCAACGCGCTGATGAGCATCGCCGTGACCGGCGCCGTACTGATCGGCCAGTGGCCGGAAGCGGCAATGGTGATGTTCCTCTTCACCATCGCCGAGTTGATCGAAGCCAAGTCGCTGGACCGCGCGCGCAACGCCATCAGCGGCCTGATGCAGATGACGCCGGAAAAGGCCACGGTGCGCCAGGCTGACGGCGAATGGGCCGAACGCGAGGTTAAAAGCATTGAACTGGGCGCATTGGTGCGGGTGCGACCCGGTGAGCGCATCGGCCTCGACGGCGAAGTGGTCTATGGCAGCTCCAGTGTCGATCAGGCACCGATCACCGGTGAAAGCCTACCGATCGAGAAGAACCCGGGTGACAAGGTTTTCGCCGGCACCATCAACCAGGCTGGCTCGCTGGACTATCGGGTGACGGCGGTGGCGGGGAATTCGACCCTGGCGCGGATCATCCATGCCGTCGAGCAGGCCCAGGGCGCGCGGGCACCGACCCAGCGTTTCGTCGACACCTTCGCGAAAATCTACACCCCGGCGGTATTCGCCTTCGCCCTGGCGGTGGCGGTGCTGCCGCCGCTGTTCATGAATGGTCTGTGGTTCGACTGGATCTACCGGGCGCTGGTCCTGCTGGTGGTTGCTTGTCCGTGCGCGCTGGTGATCTCGACCCCGGTGACCATCGTCAGCGGCCTGGCCGCCGCCGCCCGCAAGGGCATCCTGGTCAAGGGCGGGGTGTATCTGGAAAGCGGGCACAAGCTCGATTACCTGGCCCTGGACAAGACTGGCACCATCACCCATGGCAAGCCGGTGCTGACCGACTACCTGACCCTCAACCCACTGTTTCTCGAGACTGCACCGCTGATCGCCGCCAGCCTCGCGGCGCGCTCCGATCACCCGGTGTCCCTGGCGATTGCCAAGGATGCGCGGGACAAACAGTGGGCGCTGCGCGATGTCGAAGCCTTCGAGGCCCTGGCCGGGCGTGGCGTGCGCGGCGAGGTCGGCGGCAAGGGTTATCACCTGGGCAATCATCGGCTGGTGGAAGACCTCGGCCTCTGCTCGGCGGCCCTGGAAGAAAAACTCTTCGCCTTGGAAAAACAAGGCAAGAGTGTGGTGCTGTTGCTTGACGACTCCGGTCCACTGGCGTTGTTCGCCGTGGCCGATACCGTCAAGGCCTCCAGCCGTGAGGCGATCCGCGAGTTGCACGCGCTGGGGATCAAGACCCTGATGTTGACCGGGGACAATGTCCACACTGCCTCCGCCATTGCCGCCCAGGTCGGGATCGACGAGGCCCGCGGCGACCTGCTGCCCAGCGACAAACTGCTGGCCATCGAAGCGCTGTATACCCGTGGCCATCAGGTCGGCATGGTTGGCGACGGCATCAACGATGCCCCGGCCCTGGCCCGCGCCGAGATCGGTTTCGCCATGGCCGCCGCTGGTACCGACACCGCCATCGAGACCGCCGATGTCGCCCTGATGGACGATGATCTGCGCAAGATCCCGGCTTTCATTCGCCTTTCGCGCCAGACCGCGCGTATCCTCAGGCAAAATATCGCCCTGGCCCTGGTGATCAAGGCGATTTTCCTCGCGGTCACCTTCCTGGGCTTGGCGACCATGTGGATGGCGGTGTTCGCCGATATGGGCGTCAGCCTGCTGGTGGTGTTCAACGGGTTGCGTCTGTTGCGCAAGTAAACGAATGAGAGAGTGATGTGCTGAGTGCCGAGCTGAAGGCGTTTTACATGGTCGCCCGCCTGGGCAGCATCACCCTGGCGGCGAAAAAGCTCGGGCTCAGCCAGCCCACGGTGACCACCCAGATCCGCCATCTGGAAAGCCAGTACTCGGTCGAGTTGTTCTATCGCGGCGGTCGGCGGCTGAGCGTCAGTGAAGATGGCGCGCGTTTGCTGCCGATGGTCAAGACGCTGTTGCAGCAGGAGGCCGATATCGAGTTTTTCCTGCGTAACGCCGGGCAGGTACAGGGCACTTTGCGCATTGCCGCGACGGCGCCGTACTACATCCTCGATCTGGTGAAGGCCTTTCGCGAGCGCCTGCCGCAGGTGGACGTATCGGTGGAAATCGGCAACTCCCAGCAGGTGCTGGAGGCGCTGGAGGATTATCGGGTTGATGTGGCGGCCTCGTCGCAGTTGCTCGACGACCCGCGCCTGATCCGCCGTTTGCTGGGCAGCGACCCGCTGGTCCTGGCGGTGCATCGCAATCATCCGTTGGCGGTGCACGATCATGTACCGCTGAGCGCGCTGGCTGGGCATTGCCTGCTGATGCGCGAGGTGGGCTCGACCACCCGTCGCCTGACCGAGGAGTTTTTGCACGGTGCCGGGGTGAGTTTCGGGCCGCTGCTGGAGATCGGCAGTCGTGAGTCGATCCGCGAGGCGGTGCTGCGCAATATCGGCATCAGCCTGATTGCTCGCCAGGAAGTCCCGCATGACCCGCAGTTGCGGGTTCTGAGCCTGGAGAACGCGCCGCAGATCGCCGAGTACCTGTATTGCCTCAAGGAACGCAAGGCGGCGCGCCTGCCAGCGGCGTTTCTGGGGTTGGCGCAGGAAATGGCGCCGGCCTGATAGTTCCGTGGTGAATGGCCGCCTGCTGCGCGGCGGTTCGCGGGCAAGCTCCGCTCCCACAATGTTCGTGTCGTACCAAAGTTTCGTATACGGTAGCAAACCTGTGGGAGCGGTTCGCGGGCAAGCTCCGCTCCCACAATGTTCGTGTCGTACCAAAGTTTCGTATACGGTAGAAAACCTGTGGGAGCGGAGCTTGCCCGCGAAAGCGTCAGTCCGGACAACACCGATCCCCAACCCAAATCTACCAATACCACTATCGGTAGCTTTGGCCTCGTTGCCACATAGCCTACGCATTCGCTCCCTAGCATGACCCTCATCCGCTTGATGAGGTCCGTCCATGAACAACTCGATCGCCAACGCCCTGGCCAACCCCGGCGCCCCGATGAAGGTCCGTGGTGTGCGCAAGCGCTTCGGCGCCTTCACCGCGTTGGACAACGTCTCCCTGGACGTGGCCGCCGGCGAGCTGGTCTGCCTGCTCGGCCCGTCCGGCTGCGGCAAGACCACCTTGTTGCGCTGCATCGCCGGCCTGGAGCGTCAGGACGACGGCGAGCTGTTCCTCGGCGAACGCAATGTCTCCGACCTGCCGCCACAAGCCCGCGACTACGGCATCCTGTTCCAGTCCTACGCGCTGTTCCCCAATCTGACGGTTGAAGCGAATATCGCCTACGGTCTCGCCGGCAGTGGCCGCGAGGTAACCCGCAAGCGCGTCGGTCAGATGCTGGAACTGGTCGGCCTGCTCGGCAGCGAAAAGAAATACCCCGGCCAGCTCTCCGGCGGCCAGCAACAACGGGTGGCCCTGGCCCGCGCCCTGGCCCCGGCGCCCTCGCTGTTGCTGCTCGACGAACCGATGTCGGCCCTCGACGCCCGGGTCCGTGAGCATCTGTGCACCGAGCTGCGCCAGCTGCAACGCAACCTTGGCGTGACCACCCTGATGGTCACCCACAACCAGGACGAGGCCATGCTGATGGCCGACCGCATCGCCGTGATGAACAACGGTAAGGTCGAGCAATACGCCACGCCCCAGGAAATCTACGACAAGCCGGCCACGCCGTTCGTCGCCGAGTTCGTTGGCCAGGGCAACTGGCTGCCGTTCCAGCGCAGCAGCGACAGCCATGCGCGGGTCGGCGGCATGGATGTGCGCCTGGCCGATGGCAGCGCCCGCGCCGCCTCCGGTCGACTGTTCTGCCGCCCTGAAGCGATCAACGTCAACCCAGCGGTGCATGAGGAAAACCTGTTCCCGGCGCGGGTGCGTGAAATCACCTTTCTCGGCAATCGCTGCCGCATGCGTTTCGAACTCAACCAATTGCCCGGGCACGCGCTGTTGGCCGAAGTCGGCCCACAGGACATGCCGCGCCTCGGTGCGCCGGATATCTGGGTGGCCTTGCCACCCCACAGCCTCCAGGTGTTTGCCTGAGATGGCCGCGGAAATCAGCCTGCCCCTGTCCCGGCAGTCGAGCGTGAAGACCGCCCGGGTCGGCCTCGGCGACCGCCTGTTCGTGGTCGGCGGCAAGCTGCTCTGGCTTTGCCTGCTGGGTGTGGCGGTGCTGCTGCCGTTGCTGGCAATCTTCTGGCGCGGCTTCAGCAGTGAAGCCGGGCAGGGCGGTGGTTGGGTCGCGGCGAAGGAACTGCTGAACAGCGACAATTTCCACTGGCTGCTGGGCAATAGCCTGAAGGTTTCCCTCAGCGTTGCGGCCATCGTCGTACCGCTGGCTTATCTGTTTGCCTACGCCCTGCAACGCACGCTGATCCCGGCCAAGCCGTTGTGGCGCGCCTTGTCGCTGTTGCCGCTGATGGCGCCGTCGATGTTGCCGGGTATCGCGCTGGTCTACCTGTTCGGTAACCAGGGCCTGTTGCGTGGCCTGCTGTCAGAGAATATCTACGGTTTCTGGGGCATGCTCCTCGGCGAAGTCATCTACACCTTTCCCCATGCCCTGATGATCCTGATCTCGGCCTTGTCCCTGGCCGATGCGCGCTTGTTCGACGCTGCGTCGAGCATGGGCGCCGGGCCCTGGAAGGCGTTTCGCAGCATCACCTGGCCGGCCAGTCGCCAGGCGCTGTTCGCCGCTTTCTGCCTGGTGTTCACCCTGACCATCACCGACTTCGGCGTGCCGGTGGTGGTGGGCGGCGACTATCAGGTGCTGGCGCTCGAAGCCTACAAGGCAGTGGTCGGCCAGCAGCAGTTCGGCCGTGGCGCCTTGATCGGCATGATCCTGTTACTGCCGGCGCTGTTCAGTTTTGTCGTCGATGCCTGGCTGCGGCGGCGTCATGGCGAGGCCATGAACGGGCGCGCCCAGGTGTTCAAAGCGGCGCCGTCATGGCGGCGTGATGCCTGCTACCTGGTGATTGTGCTGCTGATCTGCGCGGCCCTGCTGCTGGTATTCGGCATGGCGGTGTACTCGTCGCTGGTGAAGTTCTGGCCGTACAACCTGTCGCTGTCGTTCAGTCACTACGCCTTCAATGCGACCACCGGCAGCGGCTGGCTGGCCTACCGCAACAGCCTGACCCTGGCGCTGTGCACGGCGCTGATGGGCAGTGGGCTGATTTTCACCGGGGCCTACCTGATGGAGAAAACCCGCGGCCAGAGTGGCCTTAACCTGGCCTTGCGCATTCTCGGCTTTGTGCCGATGGCGGTTCCGGGTCTGGTCCTGGGCTTGGGCTACGTGTTTTTCTTCAACCTCAACGGCAACCCGTTGAATGTGTTCTACGGGACCATGACCCTGCTGGTGGTCTGCACCATCGCCCATTACCTGACCACCGCGCAGATGACCGCCAGCACCGCGCTGCGCCAACTCGACAACGAGTTCGAGGCCGCCGCCCTGTCGCTCAAGGCGCCGCTCTACCGGCACTACCTGCGGGTCACGCTGCCGATCTGCCTGCCGGCGTTGCTCGACATCGTCCGCTACCTGTTCGTCTCGGCGATGACCACGGTGTCGGCGGCGATCTTTCTTTATAGCCCCGACACCATCCTTGCGGCGGTGGCGGTGCTGAACATGGATGACGCCGGCAATGTCGGCGGTGCCGCCGCCATGTCGAGTCTGATCCTGTTTACCTCGGTGGCCGTGTCGCTGCTGCTGGCCTGGGCTTCGCGCGGCGTGTTGCGCCGCTCCCAGGCCTGGCGGCAGACCGAGCCCGGCCATTGATCCCGCGCCAACGCTTTGCCCAACCCCAACCGCACTCACCAAGGAACCGCATCATGTTCAAGCCCCTGGCTCTTGCCGCTGCTGTCCTCACTGCTTTCAGCCTGAATGCCTTTGCCGCGAAAACCGAGTTGACCGTGTACACGGCCCTCGAGTCCGAGCAGTTGACCGCCTACAAGAAAGCCTTCGAGGCCACCTACCCGGACGTGGAGATCAAGTGGGTGCGCGATTCCACCGGCATTATCACCGCCAAGCTGCTGGCCGAGAAGGCGCGTCCGCAGGCTGACGTGGTCTGGGGCCTGGCGGCTTCCAGCCTGGCGATCCTCGATCAGCAGGGCATGCTGCAAAGCTACGCGCCCAAGGACCTGGGCAAGATCGGCAACCACTACCGTGACGCGGCGAACCCGCCGGCGTGGGTCGGCATGGACGTCTGGGCGGCAACCATCTGCTTCAACACCGTCGAAGCCGAGAAGCAGCACCTGAGCAAGCCGGTGAGCTGGCAGGACCTGACCAAGCCCGAGTACAAGGGCAAGATCGTGATGCCGAACCCGGCCTCTTCCGGCACCGGCTTCCTGGATGTCAGCGCCTGGTTGCAGACCTTTGGCCAGCAGCAGGGCTGGAAGTACATGGATGAGCTGCACCAGAACATCGGCCAGTACGTTCACTCCGGCTCCAAGCCGTGCAAGCTGGCGGCGGCGGGCGAGTTCCCGATCGGTATTTCCTTTGAATACCCGGCGGTGCAGCTGAAGCGCCAGGGTGCGCCACTGGACATCATCCTGCCGAAGGAAGGCCTGGGTTGGGAGATCGAGGCTACTGCGGTGATCAAGGGTACGCCGCATGAAGAGGCGGCGAAGAAGCTGGCGGACTTCTCGTCCAGCCCCGCGGCCATGGAGCTGTACAAGGAAAACTTCGCCGTGCTGGCGCAGCCGGGCATTGCCAAACCGCAGACCGAACTGCCGGCGGACTACGAGCAGCGTCTGATCAAGAACGACTTTGTCTGGGCGTCGAAGAACCGCGACGAAATTCTTACTGAATGGCGCAAGCGCTATGACGGCAAGTCGGAGAAATTGCCTCAGTAACATCTTTGTCTGACTCGCGGGCCTCTTCGCGGGCAAGCACCGCTCCCACAGGTTCGCGTCGAACACATCATGTGCGTACGACACGGATCTGTGGGAGCGGTGCTTGCCCGCGAACCGCGCAGCGGCCATTCCCCTCAGGACCCCCCTTCAATGAAAAATCACAGCGACATCCTCATCGTCGGCGCTGGCATCCTTGGCCTGTCCCACGCCTACGCCGCCGCCCGGCGCGGCCTCAAGGTCACGGTCTTCGAACGCAGCACCACGCCCCTGGGCGCTTCGGTGCGCAATTTCGGCCAGGCCCTGGTCACCGGCCAACCGCCGGGCATCATGTCCGAGCTGGCCCGCGCCAGCCGCGATATCTGGGCTAACTGGGCGCAGCAGGCCGGCTTCGCCCTCAAGCGCAACGGCTCATACCTGTTTGCCCGCACCGAAGCTGAAGAACATCTGCTGGACGCCTTCTGCGCCGGTCGCGCCGAGGAACAGGGTTACCGCGTCGAACTGCTGCGCGGCGCCGCGCTGAACGATCTCTACGGCGGCCAGTTCGGTCATCACCGCGCCGCCCTGCACGGCCTTGACGACCAGCAGCTCTACTCCCGCGAGGCGATCCCGACGCTGATCGAGTACCTGCGACGGGAACTGGGCGTGACCTTCCACTTCTCGACCCTGGTCCGCGAAGTCGAGCCCGGCCGGTTGCATAGCACCGCCGGCACCTTTCACGCCGAACAGATCATCGTCTGTTCCGGCCACGATTATCAGACCCTGCTAGCCGAGCCCATCAGCCAGTTGCAACCGAGCATCTGCCGCCTGCAAATGCTCCGCGCCCGACCCCAGGTCGAGCTGAACCTGCAACACGCGCTGCTCACCGGCCTGAGTTGCGTGCACTACGGCGCCTTTGCCGACCTGCCGGAGGCGGCGGCCGTTCAGGCCGAGATCCTGCGCGACAGTCCGCACCTGCACGAACACGGCATTCACCTGCTGATCAGCCCGACGCCTTATGGCGAGTTGATCATCGGCGACTCCCACCACTACGGCAGCGATGCCTCGCCGTTCAATGCCGAACCGGTCGATACCTGGCTGCTGGAGCTGGCCGAGCACACCCTGGGCTGCAAGGTGCGGGTGCTGGAGCGCTGGCAAGGGGTTTACGGTGCCAAGGGGCCGGGACCGTTTTCGTTTCTTCGGGCCGCACCGGGGCTGAGCGCCGCGCTGATGCACACGGGTGTTGGCATGAGCGTCGGCCCGGCCCTGGCCGAAGGCAATATCGCCCGCTTGCTGGGGGAGTCGGCATGAGGTCCGTCGAGCAGGTGCTGGATGAAGTCTTCGGTTTGTACCGGCAGTTTGGCAACGCCGACTACATCGGTGAGCCGGTATCCCAGCTGGAGCATATGTCCCAGGCCGCGCAGTTGGCCTTGGCCGAGGGCTTCGACGATGAAGTGGTGCTGGCGGCGTTCTTCCATGACATCGGGCATATCTGCCCGTCTGGTGAACAACCGGCGGGGGATATGGGCGGTTATGGCGCGGTCAGTCACGAGCGCCTCGGTGCCGATTATTTGCGCCGGGCCGGCTTCAGCGAGCGGCTGGCGCGGCTGGTGGAGTATCACGTCCAGGCCAAGCGTTTTCTGACGTTGCGCGAGCCTGGGTACTACGAGCGTTTGAGCGAAGCGAGTCGCCGGACTCTGGAATACCAGGGCGGGCTGATGACGGAGGACGAAGCCCGGGAATTCGAGCTGAACCCTTTGTGTGCCGTGAGCCTGCGGATGCGCCATTGGGACGAGCAGGCCAAGTGCGAGGAAGTGCCGGTGATCGACCTGCAACTGTTGCGCGCCAAGGCGACGCAGCTGCTGATCCTCACATCGACTTCATCTACACCACGAACCTTGTAGCTGGCTTGCCAGCGATGAGGCCATTGAGTCTTGCGGTGTCTGCCCGGCCGCCATCGCCGGCAAGCCGGGCCCCTACAGGGGAATTCGGTACATCCAGAAGGGCGGGCGCAGTTCCTACATGCTCATGCGGCTTTACGCCGTTCTCCAGAGACTATTCGGATATAAATAAATACGACCTTGGCCGAAGATGGCACTCGCAGTTCAAGCACGGCGCGTCGTTCCGGAACTGCCTGAAAGTTCGATTCGCCGGTGCTCTCGCCGGACGACTCGATGTTGTCTTCATCCAATAATAATGCCGAGGTCCATACCTATGCTGGAAGCAACCCAACAAGAAAACACCCTTCAGGAAATGACCCTCGAAGAGACCCAGGACGTTCGTGGTTCCGGGTTCTTCACCGACTTCGGTCCGATCCTCGACAAAGCCGTCGACTGGATCTCCGAAGGCCTGAAAAAAGCCAGCTGATCCCGCTGCCAGGGCGTGCAGGAGCGAGCTTGCTCGCGATGAACTCAAGGGCGCCGCGTGGTTTCAGATGCCCCGCATTATCGTTGACGTCCATCGCCAGCAAGCTGGCTCCTACAAAGTGCTCAGTGTCCTCAAGGTTGTATTCCTTCATCGGCGCGAGCCCTGTCGCGTCGGTTGTCATGCACGAGTTCACCTATGCTTGAGTTGGGCAAGGTCGCGCCGCGAGCGGCGCTGGCACCCGTGGTCTTCGCCTGGTTCGTCTGCCTGTTTTTCGCCGGTGGCCTGGTCTTGCTGTTTATCGGCAACTACGCGAAGAAAGAAGATGTCCAGGGCCGGATCCTCACCCGCGATGTGGTCCGCATCACCAGTGAGCGCCCCGCCCATATCCGCGAAGTGCTGGTCGAGGCCGGCGCGTCGGTGAGCAAGGACCAGCCCTTGGTGCGGATCCGTACCCTGGAGCCGGAAAGCTTCAACGAAGGCAGCGACAAACCCCTTTCCGCCCAAAGCGCCGAGCGTCTGGGCAGCCTGCTGGACGATGCCGCCGGCGATGAAACCCAGGCCCGCTCGGCCCACGAAACCCAGCAAAAACTCCTGCAATTGCAGATCGGGCAGTTGCACAAGGATCTGCAACTCACCGCCACCATCAAGCGTTCGATCCAGCGCCGGGCCGCCATTGCCCAGGAAAACCGCCAGCGTCACGAGCGCCTGGCGGCCGAGGGCGCGGTGTCCGTGGCGGCGCTGAACGAGGCGATCGTCAAGCACGAGGCGGTGCTCCAGGATCTGGCCAATAACGACCTGGCCCAGGCCAGCGCGCAACAGCGGATCCTTGAGCTGGAGCAGCGCGGCAGTGAGGCCGATCACACCCTCGCCAGCCGCGTCAGTGACCTCGCCCGGCAACGTCACGACCTGCGCGAGCGCCTCGAGACCCTCAACAAAAGCCAGGAATATGTCCTGTTGTCGCCCGTCGAGGGGGTCGTCGATGCCGTCTCGGTATTTCCCGGTGCCCGGGCCCAGGGCGGCCAGCCGATGATGTTGCTACGCATCAGCCGGGCCCTGCACGAGGCGCCGGTGGTGATCCTCGATGTCAGTCCGGCAGCCATTGGTTTCGCCAGCGCCGGTACCGAGGTCATCGTGCGGGTCGATGCGTTTCCCTATGAGCGCTACGGCGTGATCAAGGGGCAGATCGTGCGCAGCACCGCCAGTACCTATCTCGAAGCCCCGCCCGGTGCCAGGACCGATAGCGAGGAACCGGGGCCGACCTATCGGGCCGAGGTGAAACTCGATTTTTCCGACCCGCGCACCAAGATCCGCCAGGACTGGCTCAAGGACGGTATGACCCTCAGCGGTTCGCTGCGCCTGGAACGCCTGAACCTGATGGAGTGGTTGTTCCTGCCGGTGCTCCGCGGGCTGGCGGGCAATCCCGACTATCTACCAGCGCGAGGTGCCTCGGCGCGGCCCGTGGGTGAGTCGGCATGAGCCGGCTCAAGCAATCGCTGCGCGAGGCCCTGGCCCGCTCGCGGCAGCTGTTCCAGCGCACGGTCCCGGTGATTCTCCAGGACGAAATGTCCGAATGCGGCATGGCCTCGATTGCCATGGTCGCCGGTTATCACGGCAAGGCCCTGACCTTGCGCGAGATGCGCCAGCGCTACCGGGTGGCGCGGGACGGCATGTCGTTGTTCCAGGTGATCAAGGTCAGCGAGGAGCTGGGCTTCAGCTGCCGCCCGCTACGCTTGCAGTTGCATGACGTGCGGCAACTGCGCACGCCGTCGATCCTGTTCTGGAACAACATGCACTTCGTCGTGCTGCAGTCGACCAACCGCCAGGGGCTGCATATCGTCGATCCGGCGGTGGGGCGGCGCTTCTATAGTTGGGAAGAGGCGCTGTCGATGTTCAGCGGCGCGGCGCTGGAAATGCTTCCGGGGCTGGGCTTTACCACCCAGGTCCAGCGGCGGATGCCCGGCACCTTCGGCCCGCTCGGCGTGCTGCGCAACAACACCTGGCTGCTGCGTTACCTGGTGCCCATGGGCCTGCTCTCGGTGGTTGGTTACTTCGGCGCCATCGCCGCGCCCAAGCTGTTTTCCCTGACCATCGATGAAGTGGTGGCGAAGAACGACGAGGATTTCCTGTTTCTGATCCTCTACGTCTTTGGCGGGATCTTTCTGTTCAAGAGCCTCGCCGCCTGGCTGCGCGCGCTCCTCGATATGCGCCTGCGCATCGCCCTGAGCCAGGACCTGTCCACCGGAGTTATCGCCTGGCTGCTGCGGCTGCCGGTGAGTTACTTCGAACGCCGCGCCCCCGGCGATATCCTGCGGCGGACCCAGGCCACCGACAAAGCCTTCGTGCAGTTCACCGCCGGCTGGATGGATATCGCCATCGACCTGGCCTTCGGCGTGGCGTTTCTCGCGCTGATGGCCTTGATCAACGCCAAGCTGGCGGCCTTGTCACTGCTGTTGTGCCTGCTGTTTTTCCTGTTTCGTGGCCTGACCCTGCCGGTGATGGAGAAGCACCACAAAACCTCGATCGAAGCCGAGACGGCGCGCAACGTGACCTTGCTCGGCACCCTGGGCAATGTCGAGTCGATGAAGCTCTACAACTACGAAGCGGCGAAGCTGGCGAACTGGAGCAACCAGCACACCGACACCGAAATGGCCCGCGCCGGCGTCCAGCGTTTGCAGGCGATGAACCAGGTGGTACATGAAGGGCTGTCCCACGGCCATTCGCTGCTGGTCAGCGCCCTCGGCGCGCTGGCCGTGCTCCATGGCGAGAACAGCGTCGGTGACCTGTTCGCCTTCGTCCTCTACAAGGACATGTTCATGGGCTGCGCGCTGAAGGTGGTCGACAGCTATATGAACCTGCGGCTGGTGAAGGTCGAGCTCAAGCGGGTCGAGGAAATCGTCGATGAGCCGGTCGAGCAGGTGGAGTCGAGCGTGTACAGCGCCGATCCTCTTGGCCAGCAGCCACCCTTGCGCTCGATCCAGATCGAGGGCGCGCGCTTTCGCTACAGTTCGTTCGACCGGCCAACCTTCGAGGACCTGAGTTTCAGCCTGGAAGGCCGGTGCCGGCGCATCGCGATATTCGGCCCTTCGGGTTGCGGCAAGAGCACCTTCCTGAAAGTGCTCGCCGGGTTCTATGCCCTGGACACGGGACGCTTCAGGATCAACGGCCTGGCGATGCGGCATTTCGGTTTGCGTCGCTACCGCCAGAGCGTGGCCTATGTCACCGCGCACGACGAGATCATCGCCGGTACGGTGATCGAGAATATCCTGATGGACAGCGACCCATTGGACGGCTTGCGTTTGCAGACCTGTGTCGAGCAGGCCGGACTGCTGGAAAGCGTCCTGAAACTGAGCAACGGCTTCAACACCTTGCTCGGCCCCATGGGCGTGCAATTGTCCTCGGGGCAGAAACAACGCTTGCTGATCGCCCGGGCGTTGTATCGGCGTCCGGAGTTGTTGTTGCTCGATGAACCGACCTCCCATCTGGACCCCGGTGCCCGCGATGTGATTATCGAGACCGTGCGCCACTTGCCGATGCTGTGTGTGATTGTGACCCACGACAAGGCCGTGGCCCAGGCCTGCGACACGGTACTGCTGATGCACCAGGGGCGTTTGCGGCCCTTGAGCGGCGCGGCGCGATGAATCCGTTTCGCCCGGGTTGGCCGATCCGCCGCTGGTTGTGGTGGATGCGTTGCAAGGCCGGGCTACGCGCGCGCCTGATCAAGGGGCTGGCCCTGATCTTTCGGCTGAAGTTTGCGCACCGTTGCTTGCCGTTGTTGCCGGCCTTCCTGCTGCGGTTGCCGGCCGTGTGGCGCGGCGCGGACTACAACACCTGCCGACAGAATCTCGAACTGTTCGGATTGGAACCTCGCGCCTGCCGGTCATTGGCCTGTCGCTACAGCGCCATCCAGTTGCAGTGTGCGATCTACCAGATGCTGTACCCGCGCAATCATCCCGAGCGACTGCGCGCCTGGATTCGCGCAATTACCTGGCATGACCCGGAGCAACATTGGCCGCGTACGCGGGTGCGCGCGACGATCATCGTGCTGGCCCACACGGGCGAGTACTGGATGGCGGTGGCCTGCATGATCGAGCGCTGCCCGGTCCCGAAGCGTTTCATCATCCCGATCTGGAACTTCAACGACCCCCTGACCCGGCGCTCCCTCAAGAGCCTGGAAGCCTTCGGTCACCGCGTGGATATTCTCGACAGCAACGCTCCAAAGACCGCGCTGGCGATTGCCCGGGCGCTCAAGCGCGGTGACCAGGTGCTCATCTTTGCCGACCTGCCGGTGAGCTTCGGTGGGGTGCGCTCCGGCGAGCCGGTGGACGGGCGCCTGTTCGGCCGCGCCGCGCAATTCGTCAAGGGCCCGATGTTCCTGGCAGCGAAAATGAAGTGCGATGTGCTGCTGGCGGGGCATCGTGCCCGGCTCGGTGGTTGCGGCGAACTGCATGTGATCCAGTGGATCGGCAGGACCGCGGCGGCGGATATGCAGGCGCAATGGGCGCGGGCGATGGAGTCGTTTATTGGCGCGGCCCCGGAGCACTGGTTCTACCTGGCGCGGCTGGAGGCCTTCTACCAGCGGCAAAAGGCTTCGGACGAGAAAGCTGCGGGGCTGCCAGGACTTCTGCAACGACGGGGGCTGGGATGAAGGCAGGCTACCCGGGGCTGGTGATGTTGCTGTTGGCGGGGTGTTCGTTCATTCCCGACTACCAGCAACCATCACCGAGCGTGGCTGAGCATTGGCGTGGAGCGGGGGGGCGGGGCGATGCCGGGTCGTTACCGGACTGGCGCGAGGTCTTTCTCGACCCCGAGCTGCAAGCGCTGATCGAGCTGGCGCGCGCGCATAACCGTGATCTGCAGGTTGCCGTCCTGCGTATCGATGAGGCGCGAGCGTTGCATGGGATTTCCGCTGCCGATCAATGGCCCGGCGGGGGTGTCGACGGCTCGGTGCAGCGGCAGAAAATTTCCGCAGCGGACTCGCCCACCCGCAAGGCGGTGATCCATGAGCAGGGGCAGTTCAGACTAGGGATCACGGCCTTTGAACTGGACCTCTGGGGCCGGGTCCGCGCGCTGAAGGCTGAAGCCGGGCAGCGTCTGGTCGCCCGTGAGGAAGATGCCCTGAGCGTGCAGATCAGCTTGGTCGGCGAGGTCGCGACGGCTTACTACGAACATCGTGGCTATCTTGAATTGCACCGGCAGAACCGCCAGTTGCTGGAACGGGCCGGTGAGTCGAAACGCCTGATCGGTCGCCGTCAGGAACTGGGGCTGGCGAGCGAGTTGGAGTTGCGCCAGGCCGATACGCTGGCCTTGACGCTGGAGGCCGAGATGGCCGACGCGGCCCGGCAACAGAGCTTGGCGCTGAACCGCCTGGAGCTGCTGGTGGGGGCGACGATTGACCCTGCGCGGCTTTCCTCCGGGGCCTGGGGCGAAGGGCCGCAGTTACCGGAGATTGCCCCGGGCCTGCCTTCCGAGTTGTTGGTGCGGCGCCCGGATATTCGCGCCGCCGAGGCGCGGCTCAAGGCCTTTAATGCCAATATCGGCGCGGCCCGGGCGGCCTTCCTGCCGAGTATTTCCCTGACCGGTTTCTTCGGCGTCAGCAGCCCGCAGTTGAGTGAGCTGTTCTCCGGGGAGGCCAAGGGCTGGTCCTTTACGCCCGCCGTAAGCTTGCCGCTGTTCGATATCGGCCGACGTTTCGTGCAACTCGAGCTGTCCAAGGTGCAGCGCGATATTGCTGTGGTCGAGTACCAGCGTTCGATCCAGCAGGCCTTTCGTGAAGTGGCTGACGCCCTGGCTTCGAACGAACCGCTCGATCGACAGTGCGACGCGCAGCAACGACTGGTGCGCAGCGAATCGCGCCGCGTCGAGTTGGCGCAATTGCTCTATCAGGATGGCTTGAACAGCTACCTCGAGGTGCTCGATGCCCAGCGTGGCCTGAGCACGGCGCAGCAAGCCCTGATCCGGACCCGCTTGTTGCAGGTGAGCAATCGTATATCGCTGTACAAGAGCCTGGGCGGTGGTTGGTCCTGAGTGGCGCCGCGTCTTTCAGAGGTGGGTGCACATTCGTACGCAAGGTCAGGAATCCTGGTCTGGTGACTGATCGCTGTGGCGAATTAAGGTGAGGACTCACATGGAAAGGAGTCTTTTATGCGTTATCTGAGAATGACCGCCCAGGATCGCAGCGGTAATGGTCGGGCCGATACCGTGTTGCTGCGCTTTTATGAAGAAGTGTCGGGTCAGCCCGACAAATTGGTGCTCAAGGCCGCGGCGGTGGATGTGAGCGCCGATGGGGTGACCGATTTGCAGTTCGGCGGCGACGTCAACCGTGATGGCAAGGACAACGCCAAGGATGAAAAGCTGATCCGGGCCTGTGCCAATAGTTTCCTGAAGCTTGGCTGGTTCAACCGGGGGAAAAGTTGGCAGCGTTATATCAAGGTGTTTGCCGAGAACTATCACCGTGACAAGTCACCGAATGTGGTGAGGCTGCATCTTCATGAGGGGACGGGGACGCCCAGAAACCAGACTCTGATCTATAAGGCTTCGGCCCATGATACCGACAATAATGGGACGTTGGACTCGGTGGTTTACTTCGATATCGACGGTGAGGGTATTGTCAGCCGGGCCGAAGAGGAGTGGATCAAATATATGGGTCGGACCTTTCTGAAGTTCAAGTGGTATAGCTGAAGGCTCGACTTCAGGTTTCAGCCAGGCGTTGCAGCAACAGATCAATCTGTTCCTGGCGTTCTGGCCGGTTCAACCGGGCCTGAGGGTTGAGCGATGACCACTGCGGGTGCGCCCGGGCCTTGTGCAAGGCCTCGGGCAACTTGCCTTCACGCCAGGTGGTATCCCTCGGCATGCCCATCTGGATGCTGTCCATCGCCGCGTGCCCACGGGCTTCCAATGCTTTCAGCAGTTGCCGTTGGCGCAGTGCGAGCAGGCGCAGGACGTTGTCGTCGACGGTCAGTTCCCGTTGACCTTTGAGTTTGCCCAGCAGGCGGCTGCCATAACTGCGCGCGGTTTGCAGGGCGCCGCCGGCGAGGGCACCGGCCAGGGCCGCCGCACCGAGGGTCAGGCCACCCACCAGCAGGTCGATACCGGCACCCGCCGCCGCTCCCGCGGCAATCCCGCCACCGACCTTCACACCCAGTTGCTTGAGGGTTTCCGGGTTGAACAGGTCGTCGCCCCAGCGCCCGTCCAGCAGCGGCAGATCGCCGGCAGCCGCATCGCCAGGCCGGAACCCGTAGAGCTTGAGCAAGGCCTCGACACAGCGTTGCTCCCGCCGGCGCACGGCCTGGCGCAATTCACCGATGGCTTGGGTTTGCGCGTCGGCTGCGCTGATCACGCTGCGCCGACAGGCCGCGCAGTCGATCAGCAGTTCGGCGATCAGGCGGTTGGCGCTTTGCCGCCGTGCCTGGCGTTGGGCCTCCAGGTCGAGGACCAGCCGTTCCAGCTGTGGACGTGCACCTTCCAGCAACAGCGCCAGACTTTCATACAGTCGCCGCTCACCGTCTTCCGGCGGGGCCACGCTGTCGAAGCGCACCAGGGCGTGCAGGCCCAGGCGGGCCAGGGCCTCACGCCACTGCGGCTCGCGTTGTTCGGCGCTGCTGACAAAGTTGAGCACCGGTAACAGCGGCTTGCCGCAACTGGCCAGGACGCTCAGTTCGTCGCGGTATTTGGCCAGCACCGGCTCGCGGGCGTCGATCACATAGAGCCCAGCGTCCGAGGCCAGCAACTGGCGCAACACCTTGGCCTCCTGTTCAAAGCGCTGGCGGGCTTCGCTGCCGTCGAGAAAACGGGCGACGCGATCCGGACCATCGAGACGTTCGCCAGGGCGATCCAGGCGTTCGAGGTAGTCGAGCAGGGCGATGGCGTCTTCCAGGCCTGGGGTATCGTAGAGTTCGAGCAGGGCTTCGCCATCCACCGACAGTCGCGCACCTTCCACATGTCGGGTGGTACTGGGGCGGTGGGAGACTTCGCCGAAGCCGACGTCCCGGGTCAGGGTGCGCAGCAGCGAGGTTTTGCCGACATTGGTGTGGCCGACCACGGCCAGTTTCAGGGCTTTAGTCATGGCCGCTCTCCAGCCAGTTCAGCGGAGCGCTGTCGGCGAAGGGCAGTTCCAGTTGTTGCAGGGCGCCGTGCCAGTCGCCGAGGCGATCGGCATCCAGGGCCTGGCCGGGTGGCGCCTGCAGCAGCCAGACCCGGGTCGCCCCGGCGCTGCGGGCCAGTTCGGCGATCAGCCCGAGGCTGCCACGGTCCGGCGAGCGCCGTGGGTCGCAGGCAATCGCCAGGCGCGCCGGCGGGAAGCGGGTCAATTGTTCGAGCAGTTTGTGCCGCGACTCGCGGCTGTCGAGGATGCCGGCGTCCCGCACGGTTTTCGGCAGGGTCGGCGGCCAGGGGCGCTGGTCGTCCAGCTCGATGGCCACCAGCAAGGCGCCTTCGCTCTCCAGGGCGGTGGCGCCGGCTTGGGTGTTGTGCTGCGCGTCGGGTGCCGCGTCGCTGACCCCCAGGCGCTCGCTGCTGGGCATCAGGCGTTCGCGCAGTTGCGCGTAGCCGGGCAGATTGAGGTCCAGGCTCAGGGCGCGGCTGCCATGGCGCCAGCGCCACAGGCAAAACCCGCCCAGCAGCAGGCGCGGCAACACGCCATAGACCACCAGCACCCCCACCAGCCAGGTGGCCCAGGCGTGCCGGGCGTTCTCCAGGTCCAACGCGGTATTGCCGCTGGCCCGGATCGTTTCGGGGTCGGGCAGGCTGAATCCGAGCAGGGCGGGCAGGGCACCGAGGGCCTGGGTCAGCGCGACGAAGGTGTCACCGCGCAGCAGGGTGGTTTCCCAGACAAAGCCGTAGCGCCGGGTCGACATCAACATCAACAACAGGACCAGCGCGCTGAGCATGGCCAGCAACCAGAGTCCATGAACCACCATGCCGATGGCCCAACGGTTGAGGCGCCGACGTTGCAGCATCAGCAGCAGGGCTGGTGCCAGTTGCGCGGCCTGGGCATCGCGGGCGAGCTTTTCGCTGAGCCACAGCCAGAGGCGGCCGAAGCTGGTCGCGTGTTCGCCAGCGAACGCCAGGCCCAAGGCCCAGCTCAGCAGCAACAGCAGGTTCAGCCCGAGCAGGCTGCCCAGGGCCCAGAACACATTGACCGGCGCCTGGCCGTTGCCCAGGGCGGCGAAAGCCATGCCGGCACCGCTGACTATCACCAGCAGCGCCAGGACCAGCAGTGCCAGGCGCGCGCCTTGCAACCAATGGTGCAAGGCCGTGAGCAGGCCGTCGCGTTCGGCCAGCCAGAGGGCGCGGTGCTGGATGCGGGTCGGCAGGTCGCCCCCCGCGGTGCGAGCGCGGCGATTGGCCTCAAGGTCTTCCAGCGGGCCTGCCTGTTCTTCGCGCAGGCGCACCGTCTCGGTCAGCCAGAGGCGGTGCAGGGGAGTCGGTTCAGTCACGCGGCGTCCTGGGCTCAAGTGAGCTGGAAGCATAACCGCTGTGGCGGGTAGCTGCATCCCGTTGTCCGTGCGGGAAAGCGGGCGTTAATTTTGTCGGCGTATGTCCGAGTCGGCCCATGGGCTCTGGTATCCTCGGCGGCATGAACAGAACTCTCCCTTTAAGCCTGATCGCGGCCCTCGGTGAAAACCGCGTGATCGGCGTCGACAACAGCATGCCCTGGCATTTGCCGGCGGATTTCAAATACTTCAAGGCCACGACCCTCGGCAAGCCGATCATCATGGGGCGCAAGACCTGGGACTCGCTGGGCCGGCCGTTGCCGGGCCGGTTGAACCTGGTGGTCAGTCGTCAGGCCGGTTTGCAGTTGGAGGGCGCGGAAGTTTTTCCGTCGCTGGAGGCGGCGCTGGTGCGTGCTGAACAGTGGGCGCTGGAGCAGGGCGCGAGCGAGTTGATGCTGATCGGCGGTGCGCAACTGTATACCCAGGGGCTGGAGCAGGCGGATCGGCTGTACCTGACCCGTGTGGCCTTGAGTCCGGAAGGCGATGCCTGGTTTCCGCAGATCGATGAAGGTCAGTGGACGTTGGTGTCGGATGAACCGCATCCGGCGGCTGAGGGTAAGCCGGCGTTCAGCTTCGAGGTGTGGGAAAAGCGTTAAACGCTGTTCCTAAGAGGTGTCGAGGCTGAGCACGGTCTTGAGTGCCTCTTCGCGGGCAAGCTCCGCTCCCACATTAGTTTTGAGTCGTACCCGAATCTTGTGTACGGCCGAGAACCTGTGGGAGCGGAGCTTGCCCGCGAAGTCGATCTATCAGGCGCCGCAGAACTCAAGCCTGCGCCAATTCCCCATGTTCCTCAGCCTCCAGCAAGGCCTTGTCAGTCTGCTGCATCACCTGGCTGGCAATCGCCCCGGCGGTGATCGAACCGCTGACGTTCAGTGCCGTGCGGCCCATGTCGATCAGTGGCTCCACGGAAATCAGCAACGCCACCAGCGAGACCGGCAAGCCCATCGCCGGTAGCACGATCAGCGCGGCAAATGTCGCCCCACCACCGACCCCGGCCACCCCGGCCGAACTCAAGGTCACAATGGCCACCAACGTCGCGATCCACAGCGGATCCAGCGGGTTGATCCCCACTGTCGGCGCAACCATCACCGCCAGCATCGCCGGATACAGCCCGGCACAACCGTTCTGGCCGATGGTCGCGCCGAACGATGCGGCAAAGCTGGCAATCGATTGTGGAATCCCCAGGCGGCGGGTCTGGGCTTCAATGCTCAGCGGAATGCTCGCTGCGCTGGAGCGACTGGTAAAGGCAAAGGTCAGCACCGGCCAGATCTTGCGGAAGAAGCGCAGCGGATTGATCCCGGCCAGCGACACCAGCAGCCCGTGGACCCCGAACATCAAGCCCAGGCCGATATACGACACCACCACGAAACTGCCCAGCTTGATGATGTCCTGCAGGTTGGAACCGGCGACCACCTTGGTCATCAACGCCAGCACGCCGTAGGGCGTGAGCTTCATCACCAGGCGCACCAGGCGCGTGACCCAGGCTTGCAGGGTGTCGATGGCATTCACCACCTTTTGACCCTTCTCGACATCATCCTTGAGCAGTTGCAGCGCGGCCACGCCCATGAACGCGGCAAAGATCACCACGCTGATGATCGAGGTCGGCTTGGCCCGGGCCAGGTCGGCGAAAGGATTCTGCGGAATGAACGAGAGCAGCAGCTGCGGCACATTCAGGTCGGCAACCTTGCCCGCGTAATCGCTCTGGATCACTTGCAGACGGGCCAATTCCTGGGTGCCGGCCACCAGGCCTTCGGCGCTGAGGCCGAACAGGTTGGTCAGGCCGATACCGATCAGCGCGGCAATGGCCGTGGTGAACAGCAGTGTGCCGATGGTCAGGAAGCTGATCTTGCCCAGGGACGTGGCGTTGTGCAGGCGGGCCACGGCGCTGAGGATCGAGGCGAACACCAGCGGGATCACGATCATCTGCAGCAATTGCACGTAGCCGTTGCCAATCAGGTCGAACCAGCCGATGGAAGCCTTGAGCACCGGGTTACCGGCACCGTAGATACTGTGCAGGGCGACCCCGAAGAGCACCCCCAGGACCAGGGCGAGCAGGACTTTTTTCGCCAGGCTGAAGGTGCTGCGGCGGGTTTGGGCCAGCCCCAGCAGCAGGGCGAGGAATACCAGCAGGTTGAGAATCAGCGGCAGATTCATTGAAGCTCCAGAAAACGATAGGTGCCAATTACCCTAGTCGGCAATTGCCAGCCGGCAAGCCTAACAGCTTGATATATATGGATTTAATAACGATATCGAATGTCGACTGGAGTTTTTGGAATAAGCCGTTGGCGCTTGGGCGCCTGTAGGTCAACTGCAAGGACCGGTACATGACCGCGCTCAACGGCATGATGAAGAACCATACCGACGCCCAGGCGAAAGAAGGCCTGGCGGTGACGGCGGGCAAGCACTGGGTGATCGTCAAGCCTGAAGACATTCAGTAAGGCGCAGCACGGATCATTAGCGAGCTGAAGCTTTGCTCTTCGGGTGAGAGTGCCGGAATTAGATATAAAGTTTTAATTTTTGTGGGCGTTAATTTATAGAGTGCATTTTTACCGCTTCGCTAGAATCCTGGTCGTGCGGTTATTTTTCAGTCGATTGATAAACTGATTGGTGGGCGAACCGCACTGTCGAATTTTATATTTGGGAGTGGTGATGGGCGCTTTTGCAAGGTATGCGAAAAATTTTGAAGGGACTTGTGGCAAGCTCAAACAAGGCGATTATATAAATCATCATGATCTACGCAGTAAAGACGGTGTTTGCTACGCCTTGTGCCTGACCTATCTGGCCATGCGCCGAAACGGCGTCGAGTTTCGTAGCGCCAAGGAGGAAGCGGCCACCTGGATCTACGCCGACAAGTTACAGGCGATCATCAATAGCCCGGATAATACACCAGGTCTTTTTCCGCAGGTTCCCCGGCGGGTTGAGCTGGCGGCCCTGCAGACCGGTTGGCGAGTCTCGGGATATAACGCCGGCGTTGCACCCTTTGTACAAATCACCGGTTACATGATGAATACCCCCGGGGCCTTTATTCTGGTTGCGGGCAAACATGCGTGCGCGGTGTTCAAGGAGGCGGATCAGAAAATGCGTTTTTTTGATCCGAATTTCGGGCAAGCGACCTTTGCCTCGGCAAAAAACCTTTGCTTGTTTATCAGCGCTTTTTTTCAGGATCAAAAAATTCAGAAAGCTTACGGCATCAACTTCATGGACCCGATCGTGGCCATTCGACTGCAGTGAAGTTGATCGTTTTCTGAAAGAGAGACGCAATAAAAAGCCCGGCACTGTAGCCGGGCTTTTTATCGTACGAACCTTCTTAAGGTACCAGCTTGTCCAGCATCGCCTTGTCGCGTACCGCGCCCTTGTCGGCGCTGGTGGCGAGCAATGCGTAAGCCTTCAAGGCCGTGGTCACCTTGCGGGGACGCACTTCCACCGGCTTCCAGCCTTTCTTGTCCTGCTCGGCGCGACGTGCCGCCAGTACTTCATCACTGACCAACAGGTTGATCGAGCGATTCGGAATGTCGATCAGCACCTTGTCACCGTCCTGGACCAGGCCGATCGCGCCACCTGCTGCGGCTTCCGGAGAAGCATGGCCGATGGACAGGCCCGAGGTGCCGCCGGAGAAACGTCCGTCGGTCAGCAGGGCGCAGGCTTTGCCCAGACCCTTGGACTTCAGATAGGACGTCGGGTAGAGCATTTCCTGCATGCCCGGACCGCCTTTCGGACCTTCGTAACGGATGATCACGATGTCGCCAGCCTGCACTTCGTCGGCGAGGATGCCGCGTACGGCGCTGTCCTGGCTTTCGAAGATCTTCGCGTTGCCTTCGAACACGTGGATCGATTCGTCGACACCGGCGGTTTTCACCACGCAACCGTCCAGGGCGATGTTGCCGTACAGCACGGCCAGGCCGCCTTCTTTCGAATAGGCATGCTCGACACTGCGGATGCAGCCGTTTTCACGGTCGTCGTCGAGGGTTTCCCAACGGGTCGACTGGCTGAACGCGGTCTGGGTCGGGATACCGGCGGGACCGGCCTTGAAGAAGGTGTGCACCGCTTCATCGTTGGTCTGGGTGATGTCCCACTTGGCGATACCCTCGGCCAGGGTCTTGCTGTGCACGGTCGGCAGGTCGGTGTGCAGCAGGCCGCCACGGGCCAGTTCGCCGAGGATGCTGAAGATCCCGCCGGCGCGGTGCACGTCTTCCATGTGGTACTTCTGGATATTCGGCGCGACCTTGCACAGTTGCGGCACGTGACGGGACAGGCGGTCGATGTGGTGCAGGTCGAAATCGATCTCGGCTTCCTGGGCGGCGGCCAGCAGGTGCAGGATGGTGTTGGTGGACCCGCCCATGGCGATGTCCAGGGTCATGGCGTTTTCGAACGCCTTGATATTGGCGATATTGCGCGGCAGCACCGAGTCATCGTTGTCGCCGTAGTAACGCTGGCACAGCTCGACGATGGTGCGACCGGCCTGGAGGAACAGTTGCTCGCGGTCGGAGTGGGTTGCCAGCGCCGAACCGTTGCCCGGCAGGGCCAGGCCCAGGGCTTCGGTGAGGCAGTTCATCGAGTTGGCGGTGAACATGCCGGAGCACGAACCGCAGGTCGGGCAGGCGCTGCGCTCGTACTCGGCAACCTTCTCGTCAGAGGCGCTGGAGTCGGCGGCGATGACCATGGCATCGACCAGGTCGAGGCCGTGGGCGGCCAGTTTGGTCTTGCCGGCTTCCATCGGGCCGCCGGAGACGAAGATCACCGGGATGTTCAGGCGCAGGGCGGCCATCAGCATGCCGGGGGTGATCTTGTCGCAGTTGGAGATGCAGACGATGGCGTCGGCGCAGTGGGCATTGACCATGTATTCGACGGAGTCGGCGATGATCTCGCGGCTCGGCAGCGAATAGAGCATGCCGTCGTGGCCCATGGCGATGCCGTCATCCACGGCGATGGTGTTGAATTCCTTGGCCACGCCACCGGCACGTTCGATTTCACGGGCGACCAGTTGGCCCATGTCCTTGAGGTGGACGTGGCCGGGAACGAACTGGGTGAAGGAGTTGGCGACGGCGATGATCGGTTTCTTGAAGTCGGCGTCTTTCATCCCCGTGGCGCGCCAGAGGGCGCGGGCACCGGCCATGTTGCGGCCGTGGGTGGATGTTTTCGAGCGGTAATCAGGCATGGAGCGCTCCGGGCGGCTAATCAGGTACACAAAGGGAAGTGAGCTTCTATGGGCCTCTGGCGCACACCGAAAATAGCCGGGTGCCCGAAAGCTGCCGTTGGCCTCGCGGGATCGCCGCGCGCCTGGGCCTGAGCTCATAAACCCGCCGGGGGATGACTGGCGATGAATAGGCTGATTCTACACGGGTCGTGGGCGGAAGGAATGGCGGCAGCGTTGTGTCGGGGCTGACGAAGTGTGTGGCGTGACGACTGGCGGTTTTCCAGGCAGGCACACTCCCTGTAGGCGCGAGCTGGGGCCGGCTAAAGGCGGGGCCTTAGCGGTTAGGCAACAACCGGCAAGTAATGCTCTTGATATAGCGCGTTTCCGGGATCGCCGGGTGTACCGGATGGTCCGGGCCCTGGCTGCCGCGTTCCAGTAGCTGGAAATGGGCGCAGTTGCTGAGGCTGGGATTATGGAGTGCGAAGGATGACGACTGGGATCGTGTCACTCGAAAACCGGTCGCTGGTTACGTCGCTGGATTAGTGTGTTCAGGCCAAGTCCGGTCGTGCTCAGTAGCAGAAAGGACAAGGCGAGTGTCGCTTCGAGTGCCACTGGGCTGAGATTGACTAACGCACTGATCAGTCCGCCGCAAAGGAAAATCAATGTGTTACCTGCAGAGGCACTTGCGCCAGCTTGATCCGGGAAACTCTCCATGGCTTTTGAGGTTGCAGCTGGACGAGTGATAGTTGTACCCGCAGTGCAAACGACCATCGGTATCAATACCGTCATCGTCGACAGGCCGAGGCGATTTGACAGGTAAAATAGCATCATTCCAGCGCAAAAAATAAAGCATAGACCCACTGTTATTTGAGTGTTGGAAGTTATTCTGGTACTGAGAAACCCCGCGACGGCGCCGCCTATGATATAGGCCGCGCCGTAGAGCACCAACGTTAGTGAGAACTCGTACTCGGAGAGGTGCAGGCGCTCCATGAATATCAATGGTGAAATAACGATAAACGAAAAATGGCAGGTGAAAACCAGCGCAGCGATCAGCCAATAGCCAAGGAATTTCATATCTGTGCAGATGTGCTGATAGGCCTGGAAGATTGAACGAGAGGGGCGTTTTTCTACTGTTGTGTCCTCTAGGAGCAGGTAGGCTTTGATGAATACCAGCGCCGCGACTATGGCGAATATATAGAAACTGCCCGACCAATCCAGCCACTTCTGCAATGCGGCACCGGCCAAGGGCGATAGTGATATGAAAACACCGCTGGCAGTAACGATGAGAATGCGTAGTCGATCTCGCTCTTTGCCTTCGAATAGATCTTGGACGAGGGCCTGTGATAGTACAAAGCAACCGCATCCGAGTGCTTGGATCAGACGAAATAGTAGAAACAGATGATATTCGTCAACTAGCGGGCACCCCAGCGCCCCCAGCATGGATATCGCCATGCCGGTAAGAAGGAGCCCTTTTCGACCTATTCTATCTGATAACGGACCAATGAACAGTTGAGATATAGATATACCGATGGCGAACAGACTGATGGACAGGGCAATGTCGGCAGGGGAGCGATTGAAATGAGAGGATAGCGAAGGAAAGGACGGGAGCAGTACATCAATTGGAAATACCCCTAGCAGTACCATGGATAGCAAGAGTGCAATCGCCGAGATTTTTTTGTTTTTCTTTATGGCTGTATTTAGCTCAGTCATCGATCAGGCCCGCCTCCTTGAAATGAAGCTTGTTATGTTTATTGTCGAAAACACCGGCCCTTTTCATGGCCATGAAAGTGGGAGCAGCGCTGATTCTCATACGCTGAGCCGCCGCAGATTTATTCAGGAGTGGTCGAATGATGGTGTCGGCCTGAAAAGCAGAGAAACCTGTGCTGCACAGACTCTCCCTCAACCACGGGTGATCGACTTCTGAAAAAATAAGAACGATGTCTTTTAGTAGTTTTGCTGCAAGTAGTTGCTGGTCAATCTCGAGGCTGCGCCAAAAATAGTAAAAAACGTCTGCAAAAAATCGACTGTGTCTAGCTTCATCTTCCAGATGCTGTCGTAGAACCTGGTATACGCTAGAGATTATCGTGTGGCAGGTGATGTTGAGTAGCTCTTTGGCAATAATTGTCTCCGACACAAAGCCAGTCAAGAACCATGCCAGTGGTTTGTGCTCTGCATCAGTTCTGTCGATAAAATCAAATAGCAGGGTGATTCGTAGTGGCTTAAGATGTCGGTGAGGAACATCGTAATATTCTGCCACCTGTTTGGCCATTTCATAAGAAAAAAGTGCATGATAACCCTCGTCAGTGTAGAGCTGTAAGGCGGCGGACTTCATTTCTTCGGGTATGTCGCCTGACAATTCTCCATGGATGATGGTTTCTACCGAGGGATTGACGATTTTGTGTTCTAGTACGGTTGTATAGTCGAGAAAATGAATCAAGTGATTGGCTGTGAGTTTTTGTTTGACTTTTTTATCTGTGCCTGTGATCAGCGGGTGTTGTAGGTAAGGCATAAAAGTTGGAGGGAACCAGTATTTGCTTTCCAGCTCAAACTCCAGTTCCTGCTTGGGAGGGAGAAGGCAATTATCTTTTTTATTTCTTACACTGGCTTTGTTATTCCAGTCTCCCAAGGTAAAGCAGGGAGAGTCGCCCAAGACGTCGGAGGCCGATGGCGTCATTCTTGAACACTCCGTTCTTTGATCAGCGCGCGGAGTGCTTCGCACTGGGCTTCTGCATCACCCTTTCCACATCCTACAAAAAATAAGACTTGTTCAGGATTATTTTCCAGTCCTAGCAAATCCTCGATTTGTTCATCAGCCATAGCGCCAGTCAACCAGGTTTTTAGTCTGAGTGCAGTGGCGACCAATTGGAACGTTTGGGCGATGTGACCCGTTTCGACGTAGGCCATCCGATAGGCTCGCGAATGCTCATACTTCCACCACAATTTGTCAAAACGACAGGTGAGAAAAACACCGAAAGGCAACGTGTTGATAAAATGCTGACCCGCGAGGAACAGACCCAGAGGTTTAGCTGGTAACGGACGTGTGAAGCTCAATGCGTGATGATCTGGATGATAGCGATAAATACCAGGATCTATCCCTTTGATCCGACGAGCATAGATAAAACCGTCGCATGCGTTCAATCCACCCCCTGAGGGGCTGCTTCGCCGTGATCGTAACCTCTCTGGAATGGATTCATCGATACCCTCATCGCGCTCTTTCAGATAGCCGAGTGAGAGATAGAGCAAGGTGCTGGCGTGGCTTAGGGATATTTCATCGTCGGCGAATGATCGACAGGTTTTTCTGCTGATCAGGCTTTGAATCAGCGACATCTCCAATAATTCTGTCGACAAATGAGGTGGCAGGGGGATCAGATGGGGGGGTGGGACTTTCTCTGAGAGGAAGTCTGGTGACGGATTTTTTAGGATTTCATTACAATGCTCCAGATAGTGAGTTGACCATTCTTCAATATCTTGGGGTTCATATTTGCAAGGAATGTCCTTTGTGCCGATATGGAATATCTTCGATAGCTCGTCCCATTTCCAAGTGGGGGTGGTCTGTTTTGATTTGCTGATTATTCCAGAGGCGAGAAACTCTGCGTCCATCGACGAATTCGCATCAAATGAATCCGGGTTGTCTATAAGTTCGGATAAGCGTTTTGCATAATGGATATTTAGCTCGTGTTGCGTATGTGTTTTGTAGTTCCATACGATCTGGTTTGGTGGGCGAGCAATAATAAATAGATTTGAGTTTATATGCATGGTATGCCACCTTCTTGAGGAATACTAGAACGCTAGCAGGAGGGAATCGGATTGCTGGCACTTCCCGATCCCTCACTGTTATTAACGCTACTTGGTCGTTACCAGGCAGTTAAGGTTGGCGATTTTTTTGCATTCAAGATTGATTGTTTTCATGGTTATTACTCCATTCTGCTTTTGAGTTGGATAGTTGATGCTTCCGGGGTTAGTCATTTTTGAAATGACTGTTCTCAATAGTAGTTTGGTTGTGGTTGTTGGCAAGGGAAAGCCAAGTGGGAAATTTCCAGGAATTTTGTAAGAGGTGTCTTTGGGGTGTAGGAGGCTTTGTATGTGTTTGTTGTTGGTGCAAGTCGCGTCTATATGTTATTGGGGTGTGATTGAACTGGACGTGTTTGTAATGAAAGAGGATAAGTCGGATATTTAACGAGTCCTGTGGCGCGGAGCGGGGCTGCTCCGCGCTACGGTAAAATCAGCTGTTAGGCAACAACCGGCAAGTAATGCTCTTGATATAACGGGTTTCCGGGATCGCCGGGTGCACCGGATGGTCCGGGCCCTGGCCGCCGCGTTCCAGCAGCTGGATATTGCGATCCAGGTGACGGGCGCTGGTCAGCAGGATGTTCTGCAGGTCATCTTCCGGCAAATGCATCGAGCACGAGGCGCTGACCAGGATGCCGTCCTTGCTCAGCAGGCGCATGGCCTGTTCGTTCAGGCGGCGGTAGGCGCCTTCGCCGTTCTTCAGGTCTTTCTTGCGTTTGATGAAGGCGGGCGGATCGGCCACGATCACGTCGAAACGCTCTTCGGAGGCCTTCAGTTCCTTCAGGGCTTCGAACACGTCGCCTTCGATGCAGGTCATCTTCTCGGCAAAACCGTTCAATGCCGCGTTACGTTCGACACCGTCCAGGGCAAAGGACGAGGCATCGACGCAGAACACTTCGCTGGCGCCGAACGCCGCCGCCTGCACGCCCCAGCCGCCGATATAGCTGAACAGGTCCAGCACCCGCTTGCCCTTGGCGTAGGGCGCCAGGCGCGCACGGTTCATGCGGTGGTCGTAGAACCAGCCGGTTTTCTGGCCTTCCATCACCGGCGCTTCGAATTTCACGCCGTTCTCTTCCAGGGCAACCCACTCCGGCACCAGGCCGAACACGGTCTCTACATAACGCTCCAGGCCTTCGGCATCGCGGGCCGCGGAGTCGTTCTTGAACAGGATGCCGCTCGGTTTGAGGACCTGGACCAGCGCCGCGATCACTTCATCCTTGTGCTGCTCCATGGCCGCCGAGGCGAGCTGGACCACCAGGATATCGCCGAAACGATCCACCACCAGCCCCGGCAGCAGGTCGGAATCGCCGTAGACCAGGCGATAGAAAGGTTTGTCGAACAGCCGCTCGCGCAGCGACAGGGCTACGTTGAGGCGGTGCACCAGCAGCGACTTGTCCAGTGGCAGCTTGATGTCGCGCGACAGCAGGCGGGCGCAGATCAGGTTGTTCGGGCTCATGGCAACGATGCCCAACGGCTTGCCGCCGGCGGCTTCCAGCACGGCCTGGTCACCGGCCTTGAAGCCATGGAGGGGGGTGGCCGCCACGTCGATTTCGTTGCTGTAGACCCACAGGTGACCGTTGCGCAGGCGTCGGTCGGCGTTGGCTTTGAGGCGTAGGCTAGGCAGGGACATGACGTCGCTCCGGGGAAAAAAGAGCGGAATTATAGCGGGAGTTCGGCCTCCACGGCGTGCGATGTTTCATGTAAGCGATTGTGCACTCGGCCCATGTCGTACAAGTTTTCCGCTAGAATCGCTCACTCGTCCGGAGTGTGTACCCATGTCCCAAGAACTGTCAGCCGAACAGATCCAGCAGGCCCTGCAAGGCATCAGCGTGCCGCCTCAACCGCAAATCATGGTGGATTTGCAGATGGAGCAGTACATGCCCGACCCGGACCTGGAGGTGATTGCCCGCTTGATCAGTCAGGACCCTGGCCTCTCCGGCGCGTTGCTGAAAGTCGTCAACTCGCCTTATTACGGCCTGTCGAACAAGATTGCTTCGATCCAGCGCGCGGTGAATCTGCTGGGCAGCCGGTCGATCATCAACCTGATCAACGCGCAGTCGATCAAGGGTGAGATGGCCGACGAAACCATCGTGACCCTCAATCGGTTCTGGGACACCGCCCAGGACGTGGCTATGACCAGCCTGACCCTGGCCAAGCGTACCGGCGGACAAGCGGTCGATGAATCCTATGCCCTGGGGCTGTTCCACGATTGTGGCATTCCGCTGATGATCAAGCGTTTCCCCAACTATATGAGCGTGCTCGAGCGGGCCTACGCCAATGCCAGCGCGGAGCAGCGGGTGGTGGACACGGAAAACGCCGAGTTCAACACCAACCATGCGGTGGTTGGCTATTACACGGCCAAATCCTGGCGCCTGCCGGAGCATGTGACCAACGCCATCGCCAATCATCACAACGCCCTGGCGATCTTCAGCGACGAGTCGACCCGCAACAGCCAGTTGAAGAACCTGCTGGCGATCCTGAAAATGGCCGAACATATCTGTGCGTCCCATCGGGTGCTCGGCAACACGGCCGAAGACCACGAATGGAACGCCATCGGCCCTCTGGTGCTCGATTATGTCGGCCTGTCCGACTATGACTTCGAAAACCTCCGGGAAAACATCCGCGAGCTCGGCGCTCACTAAGCGTCCGAGTGCCGTCGTCGAGCCCGTTATCGCCTGACCTGGGGCCGCCATGCCTGAATTACCTGAAGTCGAAACCACCCGGCGCGGTATCGCGCCCCATCTGGAAGGCCAGCGGGTCAGCCGGGTGATCGTGCGCGACCGTCGGTTGCGCTGGCCGATCCCGGAAGACCTCGATGTGCGCCTGTCCGGCCAGCGCATCGTGCTGGTGGAGCGGCGAGCCAAGTACCTGTTGATCAATGCCGAGGTCGGGACCCTGATCAGTCACCTGGGCATGTCGGGCAACCTGCGCCTGGTGGAAGCCGGCTTGCCGGCGGCCAAGCATGAGCATGTGGATATCGAGCTGGAGTCCGGACTGGCCATGCGCTACACCGACCCACGGCGTTTCGGCGCGATGCTCTGGAGCCTGGACCCGCTCAATCACGAATTGCTCGCGCGCCTGGGGCCGGAACCGCTGACCGAGCTGTTCGACGGTGAGCGGTTGTTCCAGCTGTCGCGCAAGCGTTCCATGGCGGTAAAGCCGTTCATCATGGATAACGCGGTGGTGGTGGGGGTCGGCAATATCTATGCGACCGAGGCCTTGTTCGCCGCCGGCATTGACCCGCGCCGCGAGGCCGGGAGCATCTCGCGGGGGCGTTACCTGGTGCTGGCGATCGAAATCAAGCGGATCCTGGCGGCGGCCATCGAACGGGGTGGCACGACCTTGCGCGACTTTATCGGTGGCGACGGCCAGCCCGGCTACTTCCAGCAGGAACTGTTCGTCTACGGGCGTGGCGGCGAGCACTGCAAGGTCTGTGGCACGGTCTTGCGCGAGATTCGTCTGGGCCAACGGGCCAGCGTGTACTGCCCGCGTTGCCAGAGCTGACCTGACAAGCGTGCGGACGCTGTTATAGTTAAGACTTTGCCATCCATTGCTTTGTTGAAGGATAGTGCCATGAACCCGTTTCGCACCCTGGCCCTGGTTGTGGCCCTGAGTTTTGGCCTGCAGGCGTTGCCGGTTCTGGCGGACGATGGCAGCAGCGGCGACCCGACCTACACGATCCAGAATCCACCGGCCTACGCGATGATCGCCGACCTGATCATCGCCCGTCCCTTGCTGGTGGGCGCGACCCTGGTGGGCACGGCGGTGTTCGTGGTGTCGTTGCCGTTTACCGCGTTCGGCGGCGTCGACGGCATGGGCAAGGCCGGCAAGTCACTGGTGCTCGCCCCCGGGAAAGCGGCCTTTGCCCGTTGCCTGGGTTGCACGGCGGAAGGTTTTGACGGCGACCAGTAGGTTGGCTTGGCGTCTATAACGCCCAGTACCACCTTAGGTGGCTGCGGCGCCAATGATGGCCCTTTCGCGGGCAAGCTCCGCTCCCACAGGGCTCAGGCGAACCGGATCTTTCGCGGCGGTCCGGCGTCCCGGCAAGCTCCGCTCCCACAATATTTGAGTCAAGCCTGGATATTGTGTACGGCACAAAACCTGTGGGAGCGGAGCTTGCCCGCGAAAAGGGCCTTGGATTCGCTACAACGCTCAAGCCTTACCGGTGATCTTCCGGTATTTGACCATCAACTCGGCTTCGGTTTCCGGATGGGCTTCGTCCAGTGGGATGCAATCCACTGGGCAGACTTGCTGGCATTGCGGCTCGTCGTAGTGGCCGACGCACTGAGTGCACAGGTTCGGGTCGATCACGTAGATCTCTTCGCCTTGGGAAATGGCGGCGTTCGGGCACTCGGGTTCGCAGACGTCGCAGTTGATGCAATCGTCGGTGATGATCAGGGACATGGGCACTCCGGCCCGGACGGCAGGCCCGGGCGACATGAAAACTAATGCGTCAATTGTGCCGCATTGGCGCGCGCAGTGCACGCGCGCCCGTCGAGGCGACCGCAATAGCCTGCCTCGACAGCGCCTGCGCCGGGCGTTATTTCTTGAAGCGCAGGGTCAGTGCGTCGGCCACCGCTGGGTGGACGAACTTGGTGATATCGCCGCCCAACGCCGCAATTTCCCGGACCAATGTCGAGGAAATGAACGAATAACGTTCCGACGGTGTCAAGAACAGGCTTTCGACGTCCGGGGCCAATTGACGGTTCATGTTCGCCAGCTGGAACTCGTATTCGAAGTCCGACACGGCGCGCAGGCCGCGCAGGAAGACGTTGGCATTCTGTTCCTTGGCGAAATGCGCCAGCAGGGTAGAAAAGCCCACCACTTCCACGTTGGGCAGGTGTCGAGTGACCTCACGGGCCAATTCCACACGTTGTTCCAACGGAAACAGCGGGTTTTTCTTCGGGCTGGCAGCCACGGCAATGATTACGTGGTCGAACAGGCGCGCGGCGCGCTCGACCAAGTCGCCATGACCCTTGGTAATCGGGTCGAAGGTACCTGGGTACAACACTCGGTTCATCGCGTCGTCCTGGCGGGTATCCGTTTGCGGGAGTCGGATGGTATCGCAGCCTTTCCGGTGGGCCAAGTCAGGATACCGGGAAGAAAGCACTATAGACGCGGCGAATAGTCCTCTTTTTTACGGGTTTTTCAAGCGCTCCGCGAGGGCCGTCGCCAACTGCGCGGTCAGACCATAGACTGAAAGCTGTGGGTTGGCGCCTATGCTGGTAGGGAACAGTGAGCCGTCGTGAATCGACAGATTGCGCAGTTGATGGTGGCGGCCGAGGCTGTCGGCGACCGCGCTTTTCGCGTCCTCGCCCATGGCGCAACCGCCCATGACATGGGCGCTGCCCAGGCGGGTGCGGTACAGCTCCAGGCTCAGTTCGTCGATCAGATCCCGGGCCTTGGCCAGGCTATTCACGTAGTCGGCATCGGCGTGCAGTGGCAGTACCGACTTGGCGCCCGCCGCGAACTGGATCTCGGCCATGCTGTGGTACGCCCGGCGCAAGCCGTCCCAGGCATAGGCGGACACCGGGTAGTCGAGCACCGGCGTGCCGTCGCCGCGCAGTTCCACGCTACCGCCGGGGCTGTCCGGATGAAATCCGTCGCGCATCAGCGCCAGCATCATGTGGGTGTGCGGCAGTTGTTCCATGCGCAGGGCGTTTTGCGCGCCGAAGCCACCCAGCAGGGTGCTGGCCAGTGCCGGTTGCAGTGGCGGTACCTCGAGTTTGTAGGACATCGGCCCGGTGACGCCGGCATTCCACTGGAAGTGATCGGAATAGATTGACTGTGGGGCGCCGTAAAATGGATTGATCACCTCGGAAAATTGCCCGGCGGAGAAATTCACCAGGTGCAGGAAGGTGCGTTTGCCCAGTTGGCCGCCGGGATCGGGTGCCTTGGAGCGCAGCAGCAGTCCCGGGCTGTTGATGCCGCCGCCCGCCAGCACGTAATGCCGCGCCTTGACCCGGATGGTTCGGCCATTGGGGGCCACGCAACGCTCGTCCATTGCCACGCAGAGCAGGCCGGTGACCTGGTCGCCTTCGATCTGCAAGCGTTCGGCCCGGGCCAGATAGAGCAGCTCGCCACCTTTTTCCAGGGTCGCCGGAATGGTGGTGACCAGCATCGACTGCTTGGCATTGGTCGGGCAGCCCATGCCGCAGTAGCCCAGGTTCCAGCAGCCGCGGACGTTGCGCGGAATGACTTTCCAGCTGTAGCCGAGGGCTTCGCAGCCATTGCGGATCACGTCGTTGTTGGCATTGGGCGGCATAATCCAGGGGGCGACGCCGAGGCGCTGTTCCATTTTCTCGAACCAGGGCGCCATCTCGGCGCTGCCGTGGCCCTTGACGTTGTGCTCCTTGGCCCAGTGTTCGAGGGTCTGGTCCGGCGTGCGAAAGCTCGAGGTCCAGTTGATCAGCGTGGTACCGCCAACCGCGCGGCCCTGGAGAATGGTGATGGCGCCGTCCTTGCTCATGCGGCCGATGCCTTCCTGGTAGAGGCTGGTATAGGCCTGGTCTTCGAGCATTTTGAAGTCGCTGCTGGTTTTCAGCGGGCCTTCCTCGATCAGTAAAACCTTGTAGCCGGCGGCGCTAAGGATTTCGGCGGTGGTGCCGCCGCCCGCGCCGCTGCCGATAATGGCGACATCGGCCTCCAGCGTCAGGTCCTGCTCCAGGCGAGCGCCGTTATAGGTTTTCCAGCCTCGGGCCAGGCCTTCGCGAAACAGATCGGGTACGGGCATGTGCAGCCTCTTTTATTGTTGTTTTGTCAGGTTCGCCCGCTCCCACAAGAGCCGGATCTCTACAGGGGCTAGACTTTCGGCGGTCCGGGATAACCGCAGTGGGCCCAGGCTTCGGCGCGGTTGTACCAGGCCATCATCACCAGTTGCAGCAGTGATGCGTGGCCCATGCGCAGCAGGCTCAGGTAGCTGTTTTCCCAGCGCTCGAGAAAGGCGTGGATCTGCGCGTCACTGGCATTTTCCCAGCGGCCCCAGATACCGGTCAGTGGCCCACGGGTGATACCCATGCCGAGGACGTCGAATAGTTGTCGGGTCAGCTTGAGCATTTCCGGCGACAGGTGGGCGAGGCTGTAGTCCAGGCTCGCCAGGGTCTGGTCGATGGCGCCGGGCATTTTCTCGGCAGCGACGGCGCCTTCGAGCATCACCGGGATCAGCGCCTGCAGAAACGGCAGGTCGTTGGCTTGTAGCACGGCAAAACCGCTGGCCGGATGGCCGGCCGAGCAGCCGCTGAGGCTGGCGGCGAGCCCGGCGGTGCTGAGGAAGGCGCCGGCACAGAGGCCGACTTTCAGCACGCCACGACGGCTCAGTACGGGGGATGCGGGCAGGCTTGGCATTCTTGTTATTCACCTGGACAGTGGAACATCAACGAACGAACAGTTTCTGGATCAGTTTCTGGATCGATTTTCCGTAAGGCGGATAGATCAGTCGCGCCGCGTTGAAGCGTTGCTTGGTCAGCACGCCCTTGGCCTTGCTGAAGGTCAGGAAGCCTTCGTGACCGTGGTAATGGCCCATGCCCGAGGGGCCGATGCCGCCGAAGGGCAGGTCTTCCTGGGGCACATGGAGCAGGGTGTCGTTCAGGCAGACGCCGCCGGAATGGGTTTCCTGAAGCACCCGTTGCTGTTCGACCTTGTTGTAGCCGAAGTAGTAGAGCGCCAAGGGACGAGGCCGGCGATTAATGTAGGCAAAGGCCTCATCGAGGCCCTTGTACGGCACGATGGGCAGCAACGGGCCGAAGATCTCGTCCTGCATCAGCGTCATTTCGTCGCTGACGTTCAGTAGCAGGCTGTGGCCCATGCGCCGCTGTTGGTTCTGCTCGAACAGCGGAATCAGCAACGCGCCCTTGCTGGTGGCGTCACTCAGGTAGCCGTTGAGCCGGGCCAGTTGGCGATCGTTGATGATGCTGGTGTAGTCCGGGTTATCGACCAGCGTCGGATAAAAGCTGCGCACCGCCTGGCGGTAGGCTTCGACGAAGGCGCCGACTCGATCTTCCGGCACCAGCACATAATCCGGTGCCACGCAGGTCTGGCCGGCGTTGAGGGTCTTGCCGAAGGCGATGCGTTCGGCGGCATCCTTGAGGGGGACGTCCTGGGACACGATGGCCGGCGACTTGCCGCCCAGTTCCAGGGTTACCGGGGTCAGGTTTTCCGCCGCCGCGCGCATCACGTGCCGACCGATGCTGGTGGCGCCGGTGAACAGCAGGTGATCGAATGGCAGCTTGGAAAAGGCCATGCCGATTTCGGCCTCGCCGAGCACCACGCACACCAGATCTTCCGGAAACACCCGGCCCAGCAGTTCCTTGAGCAAAAGACCGGTAGCCGGAGTCGATTCGCTGAGTTTGAGCATCACTCGGTTGCCCGCCGCCAGTGCCCCCACCAGCGGGCCGACGCTGAGGAACAGCGGGTAGTTCCAGGGCACGATCACGCCGATCACGCCCAGTGGCTGGTAGACGACCTTGGCCGAGGCCGGCTGGAAGGCCAGGCCGACCCGCCGGCGTGACGGTTTCATCCAGCGCTTGAGGTGTTGGCGGGCATGGTGGATGCCATGGAGGCTGGGCATGAGTTCGCCGAGCAGGGTTTCATCGGCACTGCGGTTGCCGAAGTCCTGGCTGATGGCGTCAATCAGCGCCTGGCGTTCGTCGCTGAGCAACTGGCGCAGGCTGTCGAGCCATTGGCGGCGTTGCTCGGCGGGGGGCATGGGATGCGCGGCATAGGCTTGGCGTTGTGCTTGAAAGCGGTGCTGGAGCTGGTCCAGTTGCTGCTGCGATTCCTGCAGATAGGCGATTTCGGCAGACATGGCGCGCTCCAGGGCATGTGATTTTATTTTTAAACGAATGTTTAGAGCTATTGCTCCATAAAGTCAACAAGGAGTGCCTGTAGATTCTTATAGCAGCTGAGAATCGTGGCGATTTATCCGCGGCCGGATAGGCCGTAAGATGGCCGATACCGTCTTCTGGAAGTAAAGCTGAAGTCATGGCCCCCCGAATAAAAACCAGCGAGCGCATCGTCCAGAACAGTCTGGATCTGTTCAATCAGCAGGGCGAGCGCAGTGTCAGCACCAACCATATCGCGGCGCACATGGACATTTCGCCGGGTAACCTCTACTACCACTTCCCGAACAAGCAGGCGATCATCGCCGTGCTGTTCGCCGAGTACGAAGCCCTGGTCGACAGCTTCCTGCGTCCGCCTCCGGGCCGCGCCGCGACCATCGACGACAAGCGTTTCTATCTCAAGGCATTGCTGGCGGCGATGTGGCGTTATCGCTTCCTGCACCGCGATCTCGAACATCTGCTGGAAAGCGATGCCGAACTGGCTGCGCGTTACCGGTGTTTTTCCCAGCGCTGCCTGATCCAGGGGCAGGCGATCTACGCAGGGTTTGTCGAGGCCGGCATCCTCGACATGGATCGCGTGCAGATCGAGGCCCTGACCCTCAATGCCTGGATTATCCTGACCTCCTGGGTGCGGTTCCTGAGCACCACCCGTGAGAATGCCCACCACTTGAGCGAAGAGTCGATCAAGCGTGGGGTCTATCAGGTGCTGGTGTTGGAGTCGGGGTTTGTTACCGTGCAGTCGCGGGCGGCGGTGGACACGTTGCTCAACGAATTTTATGTGCCGCTGGCACAGGCCCTGGATGAGGTGTAGGAGCGAGCTTGCTCGCGAGGGTGGCAGAGGCGCCGCGTAGCAGCAGATACCTCGCGTTATCGTTGACGCCCATCGCGAGCAAGCTCGCTCCTACAGTTGTCCGTTATCTACTTTACTTAGGAGGAGTTCGCCATGTCCCTTGCGCAACTGATCAGCCCCCGGCAACTGGCCGAACGCCAGGACCGGCCCGGGTTGGTGATCCTGGATTGCCGTTTTGCCCTTGAAGACGCGGATTACGGGCCGCGCAGCTATGCCCAGGGGCATATTGAAGGCGCGCACTACGCCGATCTGAACCGGGACCTGAGCGGTCCGGTGATCAAGGGCGTGACCGGGCGTCATCCGTTACCGGCGCCGGCGGCCTTGGTCGAGCGCCTGCAGGCCTGGGGCATCAGTGCCGACAGCGAGGTCGTGCTCTATGACGACGGTCCGGGCATGTACGCCGCCCGTGCCTGGTGGCTGCTGACCTGGCTGGGCAAGCGTGACGGCGTGTTCCTGCTCGATGGCGGGTTGAAAGCCTGGCATGCGGCCGGTCAGCCGCTGAGCCTGAATCCGCCGGCCGCCGCTCGTGGATCCTTCGAGGGGACGCCGGATGCCGCGTTGCAGATCAGCGCCGAACACCTACAACAACGCCTCGGGCAGCCGTCGATGACCCTGCTGGACGCCCGCGCCTTGCCGCGTTTTCGTGGTGAAGTGGAGCCGATCGATCCGGTGGCCGGGCATATCCCCGGTGCGTTATGTGCGGCGTTCAGCGAGAACCTGGATGCCGAGGGCCGGTTTCTGCCGGCGGATCAGCTCAAACAACGTTTCGCCGCCAAGCTGGGGCAGCGTCCGCCGCAGGAATTGGTGGCGTATTGCGGTTCCGGGGTGACGGCGTGTCAAAACCTGTTTGCCCTGTGCCTGGCGGGTTATCCGTTGGGAACCTTGTATGCCGGGTCGTGGAGCGAGTGGATTACCGATCCACAGCGAGCGGTGGCGACGGGCGACTGATTGTGGCGAGCGGGCTTGCCCGCTCGCCACATTGATTCCGCAGTGTGATCAACATCCTCTATCGGCCAGCCATTGCGGGATGCGTCGCTCCAGGTAGTAAGTCGGTTTGCCCAGGCTGCCGTCGACAAACCCCACATGCCCGCCCTTGGTCTGCAATTCGAGCTGGGTGTCCGCTGTCAGCTCGCCAGGCTCCGGCAGGCTGTGGGGGAACACGAAGGGGTCGTCCTTGGCCTGGATGATCAGCGTCGGGGTGCGAATCGTGCCAAGGAAATAGCGGCTGGAGGCGCGGCGATAATAATCCTGTGCATCGGCAAAGCCATTCAGCGGCGCCGTGACCCGGCCATCGAAGTCCCAAAACGTGCGCATGCCCGTCAGCGGTCCCAGGTCGCTCAGGGTCGCCAGGCCCTCGATCCGCCCGTCGTGCTGGAACTGGCGCTGCTTGTTCTTGATATAGGCCACCATCTCGCGCATGAAGTGCGCCTGGTAGATCCGTGAAAACCCCTGGCCGATGCGGTCGGCGCACTGATCCAGGCGAAACGGCACCGACACCGCGACGGCGCCTTGCAGGCCGCTGTCCTGGCCACTTTCCCCGAGGTGCTTGAGCAGCACATTACCGCCCAGGGAGTAGCCGACGGCGTAGAGCGGTGCCAGTGGGCGCAGCGCCTTGAGGTGGGCGACCGTCGCCGCCAGGTCTTCGCTGGCCCCGGAGTGATAACTGCGCGCCAGCAGGTTGGGCTCTCCCGAACAGCCCCGCCAGTTCAGCGCCACGCTGGCCCAGCCCTGGTTGGCCAGCGCCTGTTGCAGGCCGGCGACATAGGGCGAGTTCGACGAGCCGGTCAGTCCGTGCAGGATCAGCACCAACGGCGTCTCGGCGGCGTGCGGGCCGTGCCAGTCGAGGTCGAGAAAGTCGCCGTCGTCGAGCCACAGGCGTTCACGTCGGCGGTCGAGGTGGACGGTCTTGCGCCAGAGTGGCCCCCACAGGGTTTGCAGGTGCGGGTTGCCCAGGCCCGGGGCGGGGGTGAAGCCCGACAAATGAGGGGGCTGGGAAAATGACGGCAACGCGGCGAGTCTCGGAGTGGGAGTGGACAGGTCTGGCGCTGCCATAAGCAAGTCGTCATGGCAGCCACGCTTGCGCGTGCGATGCGTCTAAATTGCCACAGTCCTGTCCATTACCGCAGCTTTTTATCCAGGCGGCAGGGCGCCGGGCTGGCAACTTGGTTCCGGACTCCGCAGATCAGGCAACGCTTGCTGGGTGACGCTCGGGCCGGTACTGGTCACCACCCAGCTTTCGGCATCGAAATGCGTGTTCAAGGCGACCTTGATAGCTTCACGGGTCAGCCGCTGCGCCTGTTCGGCGTAGTCGGTCAGGCTGAGCGGCAGGTCGTGACGAGCGATCAGCAACAAGGCCTGGAGGATATCCGCATTGCTTGCGCCATCCAGCGCCATGTCACCGCGCAGGCTCTGCTTGATGTTCTGCAGCTCCTGCTCGGTCGGGCCTTCTTGCAGGAACTGCGCGAACATCCGCTTTATCCGCTGGATGGCTGCGTCGCGATATTCGGGCGGGGTCGAGAGGTGGATATGGAACGGTCCACGGGCTTGCCAGTTCCTGAGCTGGGCCACCGCCGAATAGGTGACGCCATGTTGCTCGCGCAAGGCCTGCATCAGCCGGCTATCGAAGCCGCCGCCAAAGATCAGGCTGGCGACGTAGAGCGCGACGTAATCGGGATGGTGCCGGGGGATGGCGATCTGGGCCAAGTCCAGATGGACCAGCAGGGTCGGGCGTTCGATGTGGGTGGTGCCAACGATGCTGTCTTCACGGCGGGCACTGGCGGTGGGGGGTAGCGCCGGACCTTTGGGCAAGGCCTCGGAAATTTTCACACTGAGGGTTTGTGCCTGCTCCAGCGAGAGATCGCCGACCAACAGGATAACGGCGTTGCCTGCGCTGTAAGCCTTGTCGTGAAAGGCTCGCAGCTGATCGACAGTGATTTTCTCGATACTCTCCCGGGTGCCGTAGAGGGGCTGGGCGTAAGGGTGTCGTGAGTAAAGCGGCGGTGGAAAGCGGTGACTGACCCAGGTGTCGAAGGCGACATCCTGGCGCATTTGTTGATCGAGGGCCTCGCTCTTTACCCGGCGAATGGCATCGGCGCTGAAGCTGGGCTTGCTCAGCACATCGCTCAACAATTGCAGGGCCGGTGTGCGGATGGCTTCGTCGCTGAGACTGCGCAGGGTGAACCGCGCATGGTCGCGGTCGATGCCATTGCTGATATTGACCCCCAGGCTGTCGAACGCGGTCATGATCGCGTCGACGTCTTTACCGTCCGTGCCTTCGTTGAGCAGGCTCAGGGTCATGGCCGCCAAGCCCGGTTGCGCGCCATCGTAACGGCTGCCCGCGGCAAAGCTCACGGCCACGTCGAGCAACGGCAGGCCATGGGTTTCAACGAAGAGTACCTTGGTCCCGTTGAGCGTTTTCCAACCCCGCACAACACGGGTGGCGGGGGTGGGCGCCAGGTGCTGGACCTCGCTCAGCGATTGCAGAGGCTTGATGGTCGACATGCCGGCCGTGGTGGACGCCTTCGAGCCAGGAATTAAAAACATGGCGAGCAGCACCAGCGGCACGCTCGATAACAGCGTGTAGGCCTTATTCATGGTTGGTTTTCCCAGGATTGGCCAGGGCCACACTGAGCCGCTCGTGGGTCAAGTAGGTTTGTGCGGCTTGTTGAATATCCAGGGGCGTGACGGCCTTCAGTTGCTCTTGTTCGCGTTCTTCCAGGGTCCACGACAGGCCGGCGCTTTCCAGGCTGCCGAGTTTCTGCGCCTGGTTTTCCACTGAGTCGCGGGCAAACACCCGTTTCGCCAACATTCGAGTACGCGCACGTTCAAGCTCCTGCGCGCTGACAGGCGTACGTTTGAACTCGTCGAGCAGTTGCCACAGGCGTGTCTGGATATCCTCCAGGCTCGGGTTTTTCTGGGTGTCCAGGTCGACGGCAATCATCAACAAGGTGTCTCCCCGGTGGAACGCCTCATAGCTGGAGTGGGCCTGGGTGATCAGTTCTTCACGGAATTTCAACTGCCTGAAAATCCGCGAGCCGCCGCCGACGCCGAGCAATTCGTTGAGCAGGCGTAAGGTGTGCGCGGTATGCGGGTCGGCGGCGGTCGCCAGGCTGGGCACGTTGAACGCCATGATCAGGCTGGGAAACTCATTGCGGGTCTGTAGCCTGATCCGCCGCTCGCCCGGCTCGTTCAGTTCCAGTGGGCGCGGGGCCTCGGGCAGCGTCCGGCGGGGCAGTTCGGCGAAGTAGCGACGGGCCAGGGTTTCGACCTCCTCGGCGGTGACATCGCCGACCAGCACCAGGGTGGCGTTGTTCGGCGCGTACCAGTTGGCGTACCAGCGCTGCAGTTGCTGGACGTTCATGCGTTGCAGGTCGTGCTGCCAGCCGACAGTGGAGGTGCGATAGCCGCTGGTGGTAAAGGCCAGGCTGCGCAGCTTCTCGTCGAGTAAGGCCCAGGGGGCGTCGTCGATGCTCTGTAACCGCTCGTTTTTGATCACCTCGATTTCACGTCGGAAGGCGGCTGGCGAAAGTTGCGCGGCGCTCATCTGGTCGGCCATGATTTCCAGCGCGACGCCCAGGACATGGCGCGGCATCAGGTATTCGTAGGTGGTGGCGTCATGGTTGGTGAAGGCGTTGATCCGAGCCCCCAGGCGCTCCATGATCTGGAACGCCTGGCCGGGGCAGACTTTGCTGCTGCCCTGGAACAACAGGTGTTCCAGGGCATGGGAAAGCCCGGATTCGCCAGGCGGCTCGTGACTGGAGCCGACTTTGTACCAAAGCTGGGCCGCCACGACAGGGGCACGATGATCTTCGCGCACGATGATTTTCAAACCGTTGTCGAGTGTCAGTTCGTGGGTGCTGGGCGCGGGGCTGGCGAAGGCGACGAGCGGCAGCAAAAGCAAGCCGGGTACGCGCCAGAGGGTGGGTCGTTTCATCCGTCGGGGATCCTTTTGAGTTTCAAAGGAGCACCTTGATCTGGCGGACGGATGAGCGGGCGGTATCGGGATAGTGAGGGCGGCTCGAGGATCAGTTCGAGCCGCCATCGAGGTTCAAGCTACTGGGTGGCGACGCTGCGCTGCCACAGCGCGTAGTAGACCCGCCCGGACTTTTGCTCGCGGTGCAGGCGCCAGTTGCCCGGCAGGCCGAGGCCCGAGGGCGCGGTTTCGCTTTCGGTGTAGACCCAGGCATCGTCGGCCAGCCACTGGCGCTCTTCCAGCAGGGCGCAGATGCCGGGCAGCAGGTTCTGGTTGAACGGCGGGTCGAGAAACACCAGGTCGAAGGCCGTGGCCGTCTGGGTTTCCAGGTAGCGCAGGGCGTCGGCGGTCTGCACCTGGCCGACGCTGCAACGCAGGGTGCCCAAGTGTTCGCGCAGGTTGGCCACGGCCAGGTTGCTGGCATCCAGCGCCTGACCCATGGCCGCACCACGGGACAGGGCCTCGAGGAACAAGGCGCCGCTGCCGGCGAACGGGTCGAGCACCTTGGCCCCGGCAACATAGGGCGCCAGCCAGTTGAACAGGGTTTCGCGCACGCGGTCCGGGGTCGGACGCAGCCCCGGGACATCCGGGAAGCTCAGGCGTCGGCTGCGCCATTCGCCGCCGATGATACGCAGTTGATTCACGCCGTTATGCGGGTGAGCGGGTTTCTTGCTGGGACGCGATGGGCTGGCCATTAATGCTCCGGAACCCCGAGCGGCTGCTCGGCGGGTTTGTCTGTCGGTGGCGGCAGGGGCTTTTGCGGCACCGTGGGGCCTGCGGTGACGACGATCATCTTGTCGACACTCAGGTGTTTGTTCATGGCCGACTTGATCTGCTCGACGGTCAGTGCCTGGGTCTGTTGCACGAAGTTTTCCAGGTAATCGAGCGGCAGGTCATAGAAGCCCATCAGGCCCAACTGGCCGACGATGCTGCTGTTGCTCGCATTGGAGAGCGGGAAGCTGCCGGCCATTTCGCGCTTGGCGTCGTCGAGTTCCTTCTGGGTCGGGCCGTTTTTCAGGTAGTCGGCGATCACGTCGTCGACCAGCTTGAGCGTGCCTTCGCTCATTTCGGCGCGGGTCTGCAGGTTGATCTGGAACGGGCCACGCACCTGCATCGGCGAGAAGCCCGAATAGACGCCGTAGGTCAGGCCGCGTTTTTCACGGACCTCACTCATCAGACGGGTCCCGAAACCGCCGCCGCCGAGGATCTGGTTGCCCAGGGACAGGGCCGCGTAGTCCGGGTCGGTGCGGTCGATGCCCTGCTGGGCCATCAGGATAGTGGTCTGCTTGGACGGGAACTCGATATGCCCGACGCTGGCTTTCGGTTCGGCCGGCTGGGCGATCTTCGGCAAGGCCGGGCCCTTGGGCAGGGCGGCGGAGACCTGGGCGGCGACGCCTTCGGCTTCACTGCGCGAGAGGTCGCCGACCAGCGCGATCACCACGTTGCCGGCCGCGTAGGCCTTGGCATGGAAAGCGCGCAACTGTTCGAGGCTGATCGGCGGGATGCTCTGTGCCGTGCCTTCGCTCGGGTGCGCGTAGGGGTGATCGCCATACAGGCGCTTGGACAATTCCAGGCTCGCCAGCTTGCCCGGGTTCTGCTTCTGGTATTCGAAGCCGGCCAGCAACTGGTTCTTGATCCGCGTCAGGGAGTCGGCGGGGAAGGTCGGTTTGCCCACCACCGCGGCGAACAGCTTCAGCGCGGGCTCGCGTTTGTCCACGGCGCTGAGGCTGCGCAGCGAAGCAATGGCCATGTCCTTATAGGAACCGTTACTGAAGTCGGCCCCGAGGCCTTCGAAGCCCTGGGCAATGGCGCCGACGTCCTTGCCGGCCACGCCTTCGTTGAGCATGGCGTTGGTCAACGTGGCGAGGCCCGCCGCGTTGCCGTCCTGGCTGCTGCCGGCGGCGAAGGTCAGGTTCAGGTTGAACATCGGTAGCTCATGGGCCTCGACGAACAGTACCTTGGCGCCTTCGGCGGTTTTCCAGGTCTGCACGTTCAGGGCGCGGTGCGCTGGCGCCTTGCCGTCCAGCTCCGCCAGCGATTGCAGCTTGTGGCTGGACTTGGCCGCGTCGAGGGCCTGGCTGGCCTGGGAGTTGCGTGAATCGAACAGATAAAAGCCGATACCACCCGCCGCAACGGCGAGGGTCAGGGCGAGCAAGGCGAAACGTGGCCCCTTGGACTGATTCATTGGGCGCTCTCCTCGGGCAATACATGGGCGACGCTGAGGCGCTCGCGGGTGAAATAGGTCCGGGCGGCTTTCTGCAGATCCTGCGGCGTGACGCTTTGCAGGTCGGCCAGTTCGGTGTCCATCATCTTCCAGGACAGACCGACGGTTTCCAGGATGCCGATGGCGCTGGCCTGGCTGGTAATGGAATCACGTTCGTAGACCAGGCCGGCGATCACCTGGGCGCGCACGCGTTCCAGTTCGTCGGCGCTCGGGGCCTGGGTCTTCAACTGCTCCAGCAGGCGCCAGAGGCCGGCCTCGGTCTGGGCCAGGGTCTTTTTCTTCTGGCTGTTGGGGGTGGCCGAGAGCAGGAACAGGGTGTCACCGCGGGTGTAGGCGTCGTAGCTCGACGAACCGCTGGAGATCAGCTCTTCGCCGCGCTCCAGTTGCGACGGCAGGCGGGCGCTGTAGCCGCCGTCGAGCAGGGCGGCGATCAGGCGCAGGGCGCTGACCGAACGCTTGTCTTCGGCGGTGGCGAAGCTCGGCACGTTGAAGGCGAGCATCAGGCTCGGCAACTGGGTCTTCACATGCAGGGTGATCAGGCGCTCGCCGGGCTCGTCGAGTTCCCGTGGGATCTTCGCCGGCGGCGTGTCACGCCGGGGAATGGCGCCGAAATAGTGCTGGGCGAGGGTTTTGACTTCGTCCGGGGTGACGTCGCCGACCACCACCAGGGTGGCGTTGTTCGGCACATACCAGGATTGGTACCAGTGGCGCAGCTCCTCGACTTTCATGCGGTCGAGGTCAGCCATCCAGCCGATGGTCGGCGTGTGGTAGCCGCTGGCCGGGTAGGCCAGTGCCTTGAAGCGCTCGAAGGCCTTGCCCATGGGCTTGTCGTCGGTGCGCAGGCGGCGTTCTTCCTTGATCACCTCGATTTCCCGGCTGAACTCGTCGGCCGGCAGGCGCAGGCTGGCCATGCGATCGGCTTCCAGTTCCAGGGCCACGCCCAGGCGGTCGCGGGCCAGGACCTGGTAATACGCGGTGTAGTCGTCGCTGGTGAAGGCGTTCTCTTCAGCGCCCAGGTCGCGCAGGATCAGCGAGGCTTCGCCCGGGCCGACCTTGGCGCTGCCTTTGAACATCATGTGTTCCAGGGCGTGGGACAAGCCGGTCTGGCCCGGTGTCTCGTAGCTCGAGCCAACCTTGTACCAGATCTGCGAGACCACCACGGGGGCGCGGTGATCCTCGCGGACCACGACCTTCAGGCCGTTGTCGAGGGTGAATTCGTGGGTCGGTTGCGGGTCGGCGGCCAAGGCGGCCAGGGGCAGACAGAGCGTGCTGAGCAACAGGCCAGCGGCACGGCGGGCTAGAGCATTCATTCGTTTTCAAACCTGTAGTACGGCCCGCGTGATCTTAGCGTCGGCGGGCGAGGAGGTGCTAGGATACTGCGTTGCGCGCGAACAATCTGGTCAAAAGGCAGTCTGTTACGCATCAGAATATTATTTGCCGAAGCGCCACCTTGGCGCGTCGCTACCGTGAGATAGCCGTCCTCCATGTTTGGTTCCAACGACGACAAGAAGACCCCAGCCCCGGCTGGCGAGAAAAAAGGCCTGTTCGGCTGGCTGCGTAAAAAACCGCAGGAAGCGGTCGTCGAACAGCCACAGCCGACCCCTGACGCCGCGCCGGCAGCGCTCAACGGAGCTTCGCCGGGCGCCGCCGAGCCGTTGCCGGCCAGCGCGCCGGTGGTTGAAACGCCCGCCGTTGCGCCGGATGCCCTCGTACATGAGCCTTGGCCGAATTTGCCAGTGGCCGAAGAACCCGTGGCTCTGGTCGAGGATGTTCAGGCGCCGCACATCACCCCGCCGATTCCGCTAACGGGTGTTGCGCCGGTCGCTGAAGTGGCCGTGCCTGAACCGTTCATCGCCGCGCCGGTGCAAGCGCCGGTCATTGCGCCGATTGTCGAAGCTCCAGCTCCAGCTCCAGCTCCAGCTCCAGCTCCAGTCTCTGCACCTGCACCTGCACCTGCACCAGTCCCAGCACCTGCGCCAATTGTGGCGCCCGTGGTTGCGCCGGCCCCGGTTGCGGTGGCCGAACCCGTGGCCGTCGAACCGGCCAAACCGGTTTCCGAAGAAACCAAGGTCGGCTTCTTCACCCGTCTCAAGCAGGGCCTGTCCAAGACCAGCGCCAGTATCGGCGAAGGCATGGCCAGCCTGTTCCTGGGCAAAAAGGCCATCGATGACGATCTGCTGGAAGAACTGGAAACCCGTCTGCTGACCGCCGACGTGGGCGTCGAAGCCACTTCGGTGATCATCCAGAGCCTGACCCAGAAGGTCGCCCGCAAGCAGTTGACCGACAGCGATGCGCTCTACGCTTCGCTGCAGGCCGAGCTGACTGCGATGCTCAAACCGGTCGAGCAGCCGCTGAACATCGTTTCGCAGCAGAAACCCTTTGTGATCCTGGTGGTGGGCGTGAATGGCGCCGGCAAGACCACCACCATCGGCAAGCTGGCGAAGAAGCTGCAACTCGACGGCAAGAAAGTCATGCTGGCGGCGGGCGATACCTTCCGCGCGGCGGCGGTGGAGCAATTGCAGGTGTGGGGCGAGCGCAACCAGATTCCGGTGATCGCCCAGCACACTGGTGCCGATTCGGCTTCGGTGATCTTTGACGCGGTCCAGGCGGCCAAGGCCCGAGGTATCGACGTGCTGATCGCCGACACCGCCGGTCGCCTGCACACCAAAGACAACCTGATGGAAGAACTGAAGAAGGTTCGCCGGGTGATCGCCAAGCTCGATGCCGACGCGCCGCACGAAGTGTTGCTGGTGCTCGACGCCGGTACCGGGCAGAACGCCATCAACCAGGCCAAACAATTCAACCAGACGGTCCAACTGACCGGCCTGGCATTGACTAAGCTCGATGGGACCGCCAAGGGCGGGGTGATCTTTGCCCTGGCCAAGCAGTTTGGCCTGCCGATTCGTTACATCGGCGTCGGCGAAGGGATCGACGATTTGCGTACCTTTGAAGCCGAGCCCTTTGTCCAGGCCCTTTTCGCCGAGCGGGAGCATTCATGATTCGTTTCGAACAGGTCGGTAAACGCTATCCGAACGGTCATGTCGGCTTGCATGAACTGAGCTTTCGGGTGCGTCGTGGTGAGTTCCTGTTCGTGACCGGGCACTCCGGCGCGGGCAAAAGTACCCTGTTGCGCCTGCTGCTGGCGATGGAGCGTCCGACCACCGGCAAGCTGCTGCTGGCCGGGCAGGACCTGGGCCAGATCAGCAACGCACAGATTCCGTTCCTGCGCCGGCAGATCGGCGTGGTGTTCCAGAACCATCAGTTGCTGTTCGATCGCACGGTATTCAACAACGTCGCCTTGCCGTTGCAGATCCTCGGCCTGTCCAAGGCCGAGATCGTCAAGCGGGTGGATTCGGCCCTGGAGCGCGTGGCGCTGTCGGACAAGACCGACCTCTACCCCGGCGACCTCTCCACCGGCCAGCAACAGCGCGTCGGCATTGCCCGGGCCATCGTCCATCGCCCGGCCCTGCTGTTGGCGGACGAACCCACCGGTAACCTCGACCCGCGCCTGGCGGCGGAAATCATGGGTGTGTTCGAAGACATCAACCGCCTGGGTACCAGCGTGCTGATCGCCAGCCACGACCTGGCCCTGATCGCGCGCATGCGCCACCGCATGCTGACCCTGCAACGCGGCCGATTGATCGGCGACGGGGAGGCCAGCGTATGAGTGCGACCCGCAGCCCCAAAGTAGCCGAGCGCGTGGCCCCGAAGGCCTCCGATCCGCAGGCACCGAAGAAAAAACGCGACGAAGACGACGGCCCGGACTTCGGCACCCTGTTGCGCGCCTGGATCGAAAGCCACCGCGCCAGCCTGGTGGACAGCCTGCGGCGCCTGGGCAAGCAGCCGATTGGCAGCTTCTTTACCTGCCTGGTGATGGCCGTGGCCCTGAGCCTGCCCATGGGCTTGTCGCTGCTGCTGAACAATGTCGAGCGCCTCGGCGGCTCCTGGCAGCGCGCGGCGCAGATTTCCCTGTACCTGCAACTGGATGCCAGCCCGACCGAAGGCGAGCACCTCAGCGAACAGATCAAGACCATGCCCGGCGTGGCGGATGCCGAGTTCATCAGCAAGGAAAAGGCCCTGGACGAGTTCCAGCAGCAGTCAGGCCTGGGCGAAGCCCTCAAGGAATTGCCACAGAACCCCTTGCCGGGGGTAGTGCTGGTGACGCCGAACGAAGTCGACAAAGCGACCCTGGAAGCGCTGCGCCAGCGCCTGGCCGAGTTGCCCAAGGTGCAACAGGCGCAGTTGGACCTGGTCTGGGTCGAGCGCCTGGCGGCGATCCTCAAACTTGGCGACCGCTTTGTTTTCGGCCTGACCGTGCTGCTGGTGTCTGCATTACTTTTGGTGATAGGCAATACCATTCGTCTTCATATTGAAAACCGCCGCACCGAGATCGAAGTGATTAAACTGGTCGGCGGCACTGATAGCTATGTGCGTAGGCCTTTTCTCTATATGGGCGCGCTTTATGGCTTTGGTGCCGGGTTTTTATCCTGGGGGGTGCTGGCTTACGGCCTCAACTGGCTGAATGACGCGGTGGTCGGGCTGGCCGGTCTCTACGGCAGCGATTTCGCCCTGGCCGGCGTGCCGGTCGCCGACGGTCTGTCATTGTTGCTTGGGGCGGTGCTCTTGGGGTATATCGGTGCTTGGATTGCGGTCGCACGGCATTTACGTGAGCTGGCACCGAAGTAGTTAATGTCAGATTAATGTGGTTTCGTTTGTATTGACCGTGTCAGTGGTTTAGGGAACTTGTCCTACGGTTCCCGGTCAATTTTCGCAGTGCATCACTGCACGAGTTATGTGAGTCGGAGGTTTTTTCGTATGACCACTTCTTTGCAACCTGTCTACGCGCTGGTCCCGGGTGCGAACCTGGAAGCCTACGTGAACACGGTGAACAGCATTCCATTGCTGACGCCGGAGCAGGAGCGTGAACTGGCCGAGAGTCTCTACTATGAGCAGGATTTGGGGGCGGCTCGGCAGATGGTGCTCGCCCACCTGCGATTTGTCGTCCATATCGCCCGTAGCTATTCCGGCTACGGCCTGGCCCAGGCAGACCTGATCCAGGAAGGCAACGTCGGTCTGATGAAGGCGGTGAAGCGCTTCAACCCGGAAATGGGTGTGCGCCTGGTGTCGTTCGCCGTGCACTGGATCAAGGCGGAAATCCACGAGTTCATCCTGCGCAACTGGCGCATTGTCAAAGTGGCCACCACCAAGGCCCAGCGCAAGCTGTTCTTCAACCTGCGCAGCCAGAAGAAGCGTCTGGCCTGGTTGAACAACGAGGAAGTTCACCGCGTGGCGGAAAGCCTCGGTGTGGAACCTCGTGAAGTGCGCGAGATGGAAAGCCGGCTGACTGGCCAGGACATGGCCTTCGACCCGGCGGCGGAAGCCGACGACGACAGCGCGTTCCAGTCTCCGGCCAACTACCTGGAAGACCACCGGTATGACCCGGCGCGTCAACTGGAGGATGCCGACTGGAGCGAGAACTCCAACAGCAACCTGCATGAAGCCCTGGAAGTGCTCGACGAGCGCAGTCGCGATATTCTCTACCAGCGCTGGTTGGCGGAAGAGAAAGCCACGCTGCACGACCTGGCGCAGAAGTACAACGTTTCGGCCGAGCGTATTCGCCAGCTGGAAAAGAGTGCGATGAACAAGCTGAAGCTGTCGATTGCCGCTTAAGCGCTGAGGCAATAAAAAACGCCCCGATCTGATCGGGGCGTTTTTGTTTCAGGCGATGACAGGCTATCAGTCATGCGCTGTTATTGCGGGCCTCTTCGCGGCGGTGCGGCGATCCGACAAGCTCCGCTCCCACAAGTTTTGTGGCGTATACAAGACTGGCGTACGACTCGGTCCACTGTGGGAGCGGAGCTTGCCCGCGAAGACGGCAGCACAGGCACCGCAGCGACAACTTTATAACGCCCAAGGCGCCTTGCGCGAGTTGTTCAGCCCCACCAGGTACTCATCCCCGCCCAGTTGGCTCATCTGCTGGCGAATCCAGCCGGCCCGGCGTGCCACATAGATGCTCGGATGACTGGCGCTCCACTCCCGTGGATTGGGCAGCACCGCCGCCAGCAAACTGGCTTGCTGCCGCGACAAGCCCGCCGCGCTGACGCCGAAGTGATGCCGCGCCGCCGCTTCTGCGCCGAATACCCCGTCGTCCCACTCCACGCTGTTCAGGTACACCTCGAGAATCCGCTGCTTGGGCCAGGTCAGCTCGATCAGCGTGGTAAACCAAGCCTCCAGCCCCTTGCGGAAATAGCTGCGACCCGACCAGAGGAACAGATTCTTCGACACCTGCTGGCTCAAGGTGCTGGCGCCGCGAATCGAACCGCCACGCTCGTTGTGCTCGAAGGCGGCCTGGATCGCATCGAGGTCGAAACCCCAGTGTTCAGGGAATTTCTGGTCCTCACCGGCCATTACCGCGACTTTCAGCTCGTCGGAGATCTGCTCCCATGGGCGCCAGCTGCGTTGCAGGTCAATGGGCTCGCCATCGGTCCAGGACTCGATCTTGCGTTCGACCATCAGCGCGGTACCGGGCGGCGGCACCCAGCGAAACAGCAGCACCAGTAGCACACTGCCAATGGCGAACCATTTCAGGACGGTGACGAGGCGGCGGAAAAGGAATTGCAACATAGAGATGGCTTGGCCGGGGCGTGGGAGCGGGCCATTATACAGACCCTGTGCCCCCTGGATGGAGTTCGTCATGTTGCGTGGTTTTCTGCTGCTGGCCGCCTTTTTCGGTTTTACCGGCGTCGCCCTCGGTGCCTTTGCCGCCCACGGCCTGAAAGACCGCCTGAGCGCGGAGTACCTGGCGATCTTCCACACTGGCGTGACCTATCAGTTGGTGCATACCCTGGCGCTGTTCGGCGTCGCCCTGCTGGCGAGCCATATTCCAGGGCGTTTGGTCGCCTGGGCCGGCCTTGCGTTCGCCATCGGGATTATCCTGTTCTCCGGCAGTCTGTATCTGTTGACCCTGACCGGTATCGGCAAGCTGGGCATCATCACCCCGTTCGGTGGCCTGTGCTTCCTGATCGGTTGGTTCTGCCTCGGACTGGCCGCCTGGCGTCTGCAAGCGGCGGCTTGAGCTGACCGCCAGGTCGACGAATGGCTTGGGTCGCTTGGACTGATCGGGCTAGAATGCTGGCCCCTAAAAATGATGGCAGCCCGGCGCATGCGCATTCAATTGAACGGTGAACCCTTTGAACTGCCCGATGGCGAGACCGTCGCGGCGTTGCTGGCCCGGCTCGACCTGGTCGGGCGGCGGGTGGCGGTAGAGCTGAACCTGGACATCGTTGCGCGCAGCCAACATGCCGAAACGGCCCTGCGTGAAGGCGATCAGGTCGAAGTGGTGCACGCTATCGGCGGCGGTTGATCCCGCCTGCGGTCCCGCGCCCTGATCCACCCTGCAAGCCCTCAACCTTTCAAGAGGATTTCCGAATGAGCACTGTTCGCAGCGACAAGCCCTTCGTGCTGGCCGGCCGTACCTACCAGTCCCGCCTGCTGGTGGGCACCGGCAAGTACCGCGATATGGAAGAAACCCGCCTGGCCATCGAGGCCTCGGGTGCCGAGATCGTCACCGTGGCCGTGCGCCGGACCAACCTGGGGCAGAACCCGGGTGAACCGAACCTGCTGGATATCCTGCCGCCGGATCGCTACACCATCCTGCCGAACACCGCCGGTTGTTACGACGCCATCGAAGCCGTGCGTACCTGCCGCCTGGCCCGTGAGCTGCTGGACGGGCACAACCTGGTGAAGCTGGAAGTCCTGGCCGACCAGAAAACCCTGTTCCCCAACGTGATCGAAACCCTCAAGGCCGCCGAAGTGCTGGTCAAGGAAGGCTTCGACGTGATGGTCTACACCAGCGATGATCCGATCATCGCCCGGCAACTGGCGGAAATCGGCTGCATCGCGGTGATGCCGCTGGCCGGCCTGATCGGTACGGGCCTGGGGATCTGCAACCCGTACAACCTGCAGATCATCCTCGAAGAAGCGAAGATCCCGGTGCTGGTGGATGCCGGTGTCGGCACCGCTTCCGACGCCACCATTGCCATGGAGCTGGGTTGCGAGGCGGTGCTGATGAACTCGGCGATTGCCCACGCCCAGCAACCGATCCTGATGGCTGAAGCCATGAAACACGCCATCGTTGCCGGCCGCCTGGCCTACCTCGCCGGGCGTATGCCGAAAAAACTCTATGCCAGCGCTTCCTCGCCGCTGGATGGTCTGATCAAGTAAGAGCCTTTGATGACTGAATCGAACGACACGCCAATCCAGACGGACGCCGGCGAAGAGCGCCAACACCGCCGTATCAAGAGTTTTGTGATGCGCGCCGGGCGTATGACCGAGGGCCAGCAAAAGGGCCTGGAGCAGGGCACGCCGCTGTTCGTCCTGCCGCTGGCCGATGCGCCGGTAGATTTCGACCAGGTATTCGGTCGCTCGGCACCACGCTCGCTGGAAATCGGCTTCGGCATGGGCCATTCCCTGCTGGAGATGGCGGCGGCGGCGCCGGAGCAGGACTTTATCGGTGTGGAAGTGCATCGTCCGGGGGTCGGCGCGCTGCTCAATGGTGTGCTGACCCAGGGGTTGAAGAACCTGCGGGTCTATGACTGCGACGCCATTGAAGTGCTCAACCGCTGCGTGGCGGACAACAGCCTGGATCGGCTGATGCTGTTTTTTCCGGATCCTTGGCACAAGAGCCGCCATCACAAGCGGCGTATCGTCCAGGCGTCCTTCGCCGAGCTGGTGCGTAGCAAGCTGAAGGTCGGCGGGATCCTGCACATGGCCACCGACTGGGAACCATATGCCGAATACATGCTGGAAGTGATGAACGTTGCCCCGGGTTATCGCAACCTGGCGGAAGATGGCAAATGCGTGCCGCGTCCGACCGAACGCCCGATCACCAAGTTCGAGCGCCGTGGCGAGCGACTGGGGCACGGGGTGTGGGACCTGAAGTTCGAGAAGCTGGCCTGAGGCCTATGGCGGTGAGGTGAGCCGGATCCCGTACTCACCCACACCGCAACCTATGTAGGAGCCGGCTTGCCAGCGATGACGTCCGCAAGATCGATGCAAGACTTGCTGGCCTCATCGCTGGCAAGCCAGCTCCTACACTGACCGCGTTAGCCTTCAGCGTCAGCGCCGATCCGCCACCACCCCGATCAACACCAGCACCACCAACAACACCGGCGCCAGGCTGTAGTTGTTGAACTGGCTCAAGCCGCGCACCACCCAGGGCGTGGCGTAGATCAAGGCCGCGCCGCTACCGATCATGCACAGCAAGGCCAGCAGCGGCACGCGCAAGGCGCCGGCGATGCTGCCCAGGCGTTGATCGATCCAACCCTTGATATCCGCGCCAAACAGCACCAGCAGGCAGCCCACCAGCGCCAGGGCGATTTCCGACAGGTTGCTGCGGCTCCAACGCGATACCGTGGCGAGCAGGTCGAGTACCAGGTCCATGGGGTTTCCTTAGGTCAAAAAGTATTGCAGCAGGTCGTTGAGAAACAGTTGCCCACGGTCGGTGGCCGCCAGGCGTGACGGTTCGACCTGCAACAGGCCACTTTGTTCGGCCTCGGCGCGTGCTTCGTTCAAGCTGTCGAGACTAAGCCCGGTACGTTGCGCAAACAAGACCGTGTCAACGCCCGCGGTCAGGCGCAGGGCATTCATCAGGAACTCGAACGGCAACTCTTCATTGGCCAGGGCTTTCTCCCCGGCCTGGAAGGCCTTGGCCGGGTTCAGGTAGTCCTTCGGCAGGCGGGTTTTCCAGGTTCGCACGATGCGCCCGTCCGGGTGGCTGAGCTTGCCATGGGCGCCGGCGCCGATGCCGATGAAATCGCCGAAGCTCCAGTAATTGAGGTTGTGCCGCGCCGCCCGTCCGGGTTGGGCGTAGGCCGAGACTTCGTACTGGGCGTAGCCGTGCTCGGCCAGCAGGGCCTGGCCGGCTTCCTGGATATCCCACAGGGTGTCGTCTTCCGGCAGCGTCGGCGGCTGGTTCCAGAACACCGTGTTCGGCTCCAGCGTGAGCTGATACCAGGACAGGTGCGTGGGCCGCAGGGCAATGGCCTGGCGCAGGTCGCCCAGGGCATCCTCCAGGGACTGGTCCGGCAAGCCGTGCATCAGGTCCAGGTTGAAGTTGTCGAAGCCGGCCTGGCGCGCCATGTCCGCCGCGCGCACGGCTTCGCCGCCGCTATGGATACGGCCGAGGGCCTTGAGCTTGTCTTCCTGGAAGCTCTGGATACCGATGGACAGCCGATTGATGCCCAGTTGGCGATAGGCGATGAATTTTTCCTGCTCGAAGGTCCCGGGATTGGCTTCCAGGGTGATTTCGATATCAGCGGCAAAGCGGATGCGCGCTTCGACGCCCTTGAGCAAGCGTCCCAGCGCCTGGGCGCTGAACAGGCTGGGGGTGCCGCCACCGAAGAAGATCGAACTCAACTCACGGCCGTACACCGCGTGCAGGTCCTGGTCGAGGTCGGCCAGCAGCGCGTCGACGTACTCTTCTTCCGGCAGCACCGGACTGGCGGCGTGGGAGTTGAAGTCGCAATACGGGCATTTGCGCACGCACCAGGGAATATGGATGTACAGCGCCAGGGGTGGCAGCTGTGGCAGAGCCGCCCGTGGTGTCGGTGCACTGCCGTGGATCAGCGGCGGCGCGGAGTCGGACTGGGTCATTGCAGGCCCAGGCGCTGGCGCAACAGGGCCATGGCGCGAGCGCGGTGGCTGAGTTGGTTCTTCTCCACCGGACCCAGTTCGGCGCTGGAGCAGTCGCGTTCCGGCACCCAGAACAGCGGGTCGTAGCCAAAACCGTGTTCGCCACTGGCGGCGGTCAGGATGCGTCCGTGCCAGAGGCCTTCGCAGAGGATCGGCAGCGGGTCGTCGGCATGCCGCACCAGGGCCAGCACGCAGACGAATTGTGCGCCGCGCTCGGCGCTGGGGACGTCCTGCAAGGCCTCGAGCAGCTTGGCGTTGTTCGCCGCATCACCCAGGCCGTCGGCGTACCGGGCCGAATAGATACCCGGCGCGCCGCCGAGAAAGTCCACCGCCAGGCCCGAGTCATCGGCCAGCGCCGGCAGGCCGGAAATACGGGCCGCATTGCGGGCCTTGAGGATGGCGTTTTCAACGAACGACAAACCGGTTTCTTCCGGTTCGACGCTGCTGAACTCACCGATCGAGCGCAGTTGCACCGACCCACCAAGCATGGCTTGGAGTTCCTTGAGTTTGCCGGCGTTGTGGCTGGCCAGTACCAGTTGGCTGAAGTTCATCATTCGGCTGGGAAAAGTTCCTGATTGAAGCTGAAAGTGTGGGCATCACCGCCGAGGGTGACGGTAATGTCGAAGGTGCGGTTTTCCTGCTGCGGTACTGGGTACTGCGCGAGGTAGTAGACGGCGCCTTGTTCGGTGATCTGCTTGAACTCCAGCTTGACGTTCGCGCCGGTCAGGTCTTTCACCGTGCCGATGACCTGCGCCACCATCGGCTTGTCGGCCTTGAGTACCGAGATGTTGATGACGCCCTTGGTCTTGCTACGCTCCAGTCCCACCTCACTGGCAATCTTCGGTTGAATGTAGGTGGAATTGAAGGTGTTGTAGTGCACGGTGAGATCACCGAACACTTCCTGGCGCTCGCCCTTGATGGCATCGGCGGCCATGGCCGTGACGCCGAAACAGGCCGCCACTAGAAACACAACTGAACGCAGCATGATCGTTCTCCTCGAAAATCGTGCGGTTTATACCGCGATCCGATGATCGGCGAGTCCCGGACTGCTGACACGATAAATGCCGATCTCCCCTAATAGATTAGGCCATAGCTTACTGGCCCACCCATGGCGATGCTGTTGATCCACGGCAAGCCGATTGATGACCTTGGCCGAGCGTTCGCTGCACAGGGCTTCGAAGTCTTCGAAGGTGCAGAAGTGGATGTTCGGCGTGTTGTACCAGGTGTACGGAAGGAATTCCGAGACTGGCATCCGGCCCTTGCTCGCCAGGTACCAGCGGCAGCGCCAGTGACCGAAGTTGGGGAAAGTGATGATGCACTGGCGCCCGACCCGGAGCATTTCGTCGAGGATCTTGTCCGGGTAGTGCACGGCTTGCAGGGCCTGGGTCATGACCACGATATCGAAGCTGTTGCTGGCGAAGTTGCCCAGGCCCTTGTCCAGGTCCTGCTCGATGACGTTGATGCCTTTGGCCACGCAGGTGGCGATATTGTCCGGGTCGTTTTCCAGGCCGTAGCCGCTGACCTGCTTGTGGTCGCGCAGCCAGGTCAGCAGTTCGCCGTCACCGCAGCCGAGGTCGAGCACGCGGCTGCCGGCGGGGATCCAGTCTTGGATGATTTCCAGGTCGGCTCTCATGGCGTCCTCACAGCGAAATTCGGTTCATGTAGTTGCCGAACGCCTGCAAGTAACGCGGGATCGGAATCAGGAAGGCGTCGTGACCTTGCGGGGCGTCGATTTCCAGGTAGCAGACGTCCTTGCGCGCGGCCATCAGCGCATCGACGATTTCCCGCGAGCGGGCCGGCGAGAAACGCCAGTCGGTGGTGAAGGACATCACGCAGAAGCGCGCCGTGGCGCTGGCGAAAGTCTTCGCCAGGTCGTCGTCGAAATTGGCGGCCGGGTCGAAGTAGTCCAGGGCCTTGGTCATCAACAGGTAGGTGTTGGCATCGAAACGCCCGGAAAACTCCTCGCCCTGGTAGCGCAGGTAGCTTTCGACCTGGAATTCCACGCTGTGGAAGTCGTAGTTGAGTTTTTCGCTCTTGAGGCCACGGCCGAATTTCTCGCCCATGGAGTCATCGGACAGGTAGGTGATGTGCCCGACCATGCGCGCCAGCATCAGGCCGCGCTTGGGGATCACACCGCGCTCCTGGAAGGAGCCGCCGTGGAACTCCGGATCGGTGAGGATCGCCTGGCGCGCCACTTCGTTGAAGGCGATGTTCTGCGCCGACAGCTTGGGGGCCGAGGCGATGGCGACGCAATGGCGCACGCGATCGGGGTAGGTGATGCTCCATTGCATGGCCTGCATGCCGCCGAGGCTGCCGCCGATCACCGCGGCCCATTGGCCGATACCGAGGCGGTCGGCGAGGTGGGCCTGGCTGTGGACCCAGTCTTCCACGGTCAGCACCGGGAAATCGGCGCCGAAGGGTTTGCCGGTCTCGGGGTTGAGGCTGCTCGGGCCGGTGGAGCCATTGCAGCCACCGAGGTTGTTCAGGCTGACGACGAAAAATTTGTGGGTGTCGATGGGCTTGCCGGGGCCGATGCAGCTGTCCCACCAGCCGGGCTTGCGCTCGTCGGGGCTATGGAAACCGGCGGCGTGATGGTGCCCGGAAAGGGCATGGCAGATCAGCACGGCGTTGCTCGCCGCGGGATTGAGAGTGCCGTAGGTTTCGTAGATCAGGTCGTAGGCCGGCAGGGAACGGCCACAGGCCAGGGCCAGGGGCTCGCTGAAATGTGCCGTTTGCGGCACGACCAGCCCGACGGAATCGTGGGGAAAGACAGTGGACATCGACCCTGCTCACGCTTGAATGAGGCGTAAGTCTAATGAGCGGGGGGGTTAGCGGCAAGCAGGGAGACCGCGGCGTCCGTATCGCCAGCAAGCCGGCTCCCACAAAGCCGTGTCGAACCATGCTGTGGTGTATGAGCTTGTGTGGGAGCGGAGCTTGCCCGCGAAGGGGCCCTTGAGATCGCTAAAAGCTTCGCGGGCAAGCTCCGCTCCCACCGCTGATCAGATCAACCGGAACAGCACGTCCGGCATCTCGCTCATGAAGGCCAGCGGTGGAATCACGTAGCTCTGGATCAACTGGATCACCAGGAACGCCAGGATCGGCGAGATATCCAGGCCACCCAGGTTCGGTACGATCTTGCGGAACGGCGCCAGGGCCGGTTCGCTGATCTGGAACACCAACTCGGCGGCCGGACTATGGCTGCCGGGAGCGACCCAGGAGAGGATCACGCTGATGATCATGGCGAAGAAGAACACCTTGAGGAACAGCGAGGTGATGCCGATGACCGCCCAGATCGGCAGGGAGACGATGTTGTAGCTCGATCTGCTCAGCAGCAGGATCACCGCCATCAGCAGCATCTGCACGGCAATCGCCAGCACCAGCGAGGACATGTCCAGGCCGAACATGCTCGGAATGATCCGCCGCAGCGGCTTGAGCAGCGGTTGGGTGGCCTTGACGGTGAACTGGCAGAGCGGGTTGTAGAAATTGGCTCGGACCAGTTGCAGGATGAAACGCAGCAGAATCACCAACAGGTAAAGGCTGCCCAGGGTTTGAATGACAAAAATGGCAGCGCTATTGAATGCAAACATTAAGTGTTCCCTCGAGGATTACTGACCGAGTTGCTCGGCCATTTCGGCCGAACGATGGGCGGCGGCGCCGAGCGCCTGTTCTACCAGGGCTTCGAAGCCTCCGGCCTGGAAGGCCTTGATCGCGGCTTCGGTGGTGCCGGCAGGCGACGTCACGCGACGGCGCAGCTCGGCGGCCTCGACGTCGCTGGAGACGGCCATATGGGCGGCGCCCAGGGCGGTCCGCAGGGTGAGCTGGCGGGCGACATCACGCGGCAGGCCGAGCTTTTCGCCGGCGGCGGTCATGGCTTCGATCAGCAGGAAGAAATACGCCGGGCCGCTGCCGGACACCGCGGTGACCGCGTCCAGTTGCCGCTCTTCGTCCAGCCAGAAGGCGCTGCCCACCGCCGACAGCAGGGTGTACGCCTGTTGGCGCTGTTCGGCGGAGACCTGCGCGGTGGCGAACAGGCCGCTGACGCCCTGGCGCAGCAGCGCCGGGGTGTTCGGCATGCAGCGTACGATCGGCTGCTCGCCCAGCCAGCGGTTCATGCTGGCGCAGGTGATCCCGGCGGCAATCGACACGACCAGTTGATGGGCTTTCAGGCTGGGGCGCAAGGCTTCGCACACGGCTTTCATGGCCTGCGGCTTGACTGCCAGCACCACCACGTCAGCCCCGAGGATGGCCTCGGCGTTGTCGGCGAACACTTCGATACCGTGTTCGGCCTGGACCCGCGCGCGGGTCTCGGCGCCGGGATCGCTGGCGCGAATCAGTGCGGCGTCCAGGCCCTCGGCCCGCAGGCCGCCGATCAGGCTGGCGGCCATGTTGCCGGCGCCGATAAAAGTGATGCGATTCTTGCTCATGACGGATCCTTAAGACGAGTGTGTGAGGCCATTTCAGGCCTGGCCATAATCGCGGGCGCCAAACAGCGCGGTACCGATCCGCACCCAGGTGGCGCCTTGGGCAATGGCCGACTCGAGATCGTGGCTCATGCCCATGGAAAGTGTGTCGAGCGGCAGGTGGAGGCTGTCTTGCAAAGTCCGCACGGTGGCGAACGCGGCGTCTTGTTCGGCACGCTCTTCGGTCGGTTCGGGGATCGCCATCAGTCCGCGCAGGGTCAGGTTCGGCAAGGCGCTGATGGCTGCGGCGAGTGCCGGCAGGTCGGCCGGGGTGCAGCCGGACTTGCTGGCCTCGCCACTGACGTTGACCTGGATGCAGATATTCAACGGCGCCAGGTTGGCCGGGCGTTGTTCGGACAGGCGTTGTGCGATTTTCAGGCGATCCACGGAGTGCACCCAGTCGAAATGCTCGGCAATGGCGCGAGTCTTGTTCGATTGAATGGGGCCGATGAAGTGCCAGCACAAGGGCAGGTCGGTCAATTCCGCCTGTTTGCCCAGGGCTTCCTGCAGGTAATTCTCGCCGAAGTCCCGCAGGCCGGCGGCATGGGCTTCGCGCACGGCGGCGGCGGGCTTGGTCTTGCTCACGGCGAGCAGGCCGATGCTGGCACCGTCACGGCCAGCGGCCTGTGCGGCGGCAGCGATGCGGGCTGCAACGGCGGTGATGTTGTCTGCTATCGTGGTCATTCAAATTCGCCAGCAGGTCAAAAGTCTGCGGCATTCTACCTGTATTGGGGAGTCTCATGGATATCACCGAGCTGCTGGCCTTTAGCGCCAAACAGGGCGCGTCGGACTTGCACCTCTCGGCGGGCCTGCCGCCGATGATCCGGGTCGACGGCGATGTCCGGCGGATCAACCTGCCGGCGCTGGACCACAAGCAGGTCCACGACCTGATCTACGACATCATGAACGACCGTCAGCGCAAGGACTACGAGGAGTTCCTGGAGACCGACTTCTCCTTCGAGGTGCCGGGTGTGGCGCGCTTCCGGGTCAACGCCTTCAACCACAACCGGGGTTCGGGCGCGGTGTTCCGCACCATTCCCTCGAAAGTCCTGACCATGAGCGACCTGGGCATGGGCGAGGTGTTCCGCAAGATCACCGAGGTGCCGCGCGGGCTGGTGCTGGTGACCGGGCCGACCGGTTCGGGCAAGTCGACCACCCTGGCGGCGATGATCGATCACCTGAACAACAACAAGCATCACCATATCCTGACCATCGAGGACCCGATCGAGTTCGTCCACGAATCGAAGAAGTGCCTGGTCAACCAGCGTGAAGTGCATCGCGACACCCAGAGTTTCGCCGCGGCCCTGCGTTCGGCCCTGCGTGAGGACCCGGATGTGATTCTGGTAGGCGAGATGCGCGACCTGGAAACCATCCGCCTGGCGCTGACCGCTGCGGAAACCGGTCACCTGGTGTTCGGCACGCTGCACACCACCTCGGCGGCCAAGACCATCGACCGGGTGGTCGACGTGTTTCCGGCACAAGAGAAGTCCATGGTCCGCTCGATGCTCTCCGAATCCCTGCAGGCGGTGGTTTCCCAGAGCCTGTTGAAGAAGGTTGGCGGCGGGCGGATCGCCGCCCACGAGATCATGCTCGGTACCCCGGCGATCCGTAACCTGATCCGCGAGGACAAAGTGGCGCAGATGTATTCCTCGATCCAGACCGGCGGTTCGCTGGGCATGCAGACCCTGGACATGTGCCTCAAGGACCTGCTGAGCAAGGGCCTGATCACCCGTGACAACGCCCGGGAGAAGGCCAAGATCCCGGACAACTTCTGACGTAAACCCCACGAGCTTCTACGCTGTCACACACGTGTGTGCCTGATTCGACGCGGAGAAGCTCATGGAGTTCGAGAAACTGCTGCGCCTGATGGTCGAGAAGGGCGCTTCCGACCTGTTTATCACCCCGGGCCTGCCGCCGTCGTTGAAGGTCAATGGGCAGATCCTGCCGGTGACCCGCGCCCCGCTGACCCAGGAGCAGACCCAGGACGCGGTGTTCGGGCTGATGACCGAGCGTCAGAAGCTCGACTTCACCCACCTGCACGAATGCAATTTCGCCATCCATCCCAAGGGCGTGGGGCGTTTCCGCGTCAGTGCCTTTTACCAGCGCAGCCAACCGGGCATGGTGTTGCGGCGCATCGAAACGCGGATTCCCGAGTTGGCAACGCTGAAACTACCGCCGGCCATCGAGCAATTGGCGCTGCTCAAACGTGGGCTGGTGATGCTGGTCGGGGCGACCGGGACCGGTAAGTCGACCACCCTGGCGGCGATGATCGGCCACCGCAATCAACAGGGCAGCGGCCATATTGTCACGGTCGAAGATCCCATCGAATTTGTCCACGAACACCAGAACTGCATCATTACCCAGCGCGAAGTGGGGATCGACACCGATTCCTATGAAGTGGCACTGAAAAACACCCTGCGCCAGGCCCCGGACCTGATCATGATCGGCGAAGTGCGTACCCGGGAAACCATGGGCCACGCCCTGTCCTTCGCGGAAACCGGGCACCTGTGCCTGGCGACCCTGCACGCGCCGAATGCCGACCAGGCGCTGGAGCGGATCATCAACTTCTTTCCCGTGGACCGGCATCCGCAGATCTGGATGGAGCTGTCACTCAACCTGCGGGCGATTGTCGCCCAGCAGTTGATTCCGACCCAGGATGGCCAGGGGCGGCGCGCGGTGGTGGAGGTGTTGCTGAATACGCCGTTGATGGCCGACCTGATTCGCAAGGGCGAGATCAAGGAGCTCAAGGCGTTGATGAAGCGTTCGACCGAACAGGGTATGCAGACCCTGGACCAGGCGTTGTATGCGTTGTATCGGGAGGGCGCGATCAGCTATCGCGATGCGCTGGCGTACGCCGACTCAGCCAATGACTTGCGGCTGATGATCAAGCTGGAGAAGGGGGCGGGTGGCGAAGGGGCGGATAGCTTGAGCCTGGGGCCGGCCTAGCAGCCTTGTGGTGGCTGTTCTGGCCTCTTCGCGGCGGTGCGGCGGTCCGACAAGCTCCGCTCCCACAGGTTTTCAGTCGTACATAAGACTCAGGCACGACTCAAATCTAGTGTGGGAGCGGAGCTTGCCCGCGAAGAGGCCCTTGAGAGCGCCCAAAGCTTCACAGGCACACCTCCAATCCGATCAGCGCTGCACAACCTGCATATGATTCTGCTCTTTCGGGATCACCCGCTTGGCAATCACGTAATGGCTGTCCCAGTAGGGTTTCTTCAGCGTGTCGATGCTCACCGACTTGCCGCGACGCGGCGCGTGGATAAACCGGTCGTTGCCCAGGTAGATGGCCACGTGGTTGACCTTGCGGCTCTTGAGGGTGAAGAACAGCAGGTCGCCAGGCTTGAGGTCCTTGCGCGCGACTTTCTGCCCGTGGCCGGCGGCCATGGCATTGGAGGTACGCGGCAGGTCACTGGCGGCTACGCCGTTGAAGGCATACTTGACCAGGCCGCTGCAGTCGAAGCCCTTGCTCGGGCTGCTGCCGCCCCAACGGTACGGCGTTCCCAACACATTCACCGCACGGCTGAGCACGGCGCTGCTCTGCTTGGCGTTCGGTGCGGCCGGATTGATCGCCGCGACGGTATTATGATGGGCTTTGCCATGGCTGCTGTGCTTGCCAGGGCGCTTGACGACAGGTGCTGTCAGATCGGTAGCATGGGCAACGGAAACCGGTGATTTGGCAGTGTGACCGTTGACGGAAGGAAGACGTTGCTCACGGTTGGTGGCGTGGGCGGCCAGTGGCATTAATAGGCAAATGGTTAGCCATGTCTTGAAAAATGGTCGCATTAGGCAAGGCTCTAAATAGGTGATCGCGCAACTTTATAACAGCTTTTTGGTCACTTCTGGCCCCGTTTGTCGAATCAATACAGGGGTTTAAAATGGCCAGAGGCTGTGGAATCCGACCCGTGGGTCACGTGAAAGTCAGGCCCCACAAGGCTTTCAGCGATTTTCGGTAAGGGTTTGTTACATGTTTTGAGACAGTAAAAAAGTCACACGAAATTACGAAATATTTATCTATCGGGCTCGGAGAAGGCGTTGATGAACACCTATCGGCAGGACGGCACACCCGTGAATACCCACAACGTTTTACTCGGGTATTTGCTGTGGATTTTTGGTTTTACCGGTTCACACCGCTTCTATTACGGCAAGCCGATCACTGGGACGATCTGGTTTTTCACCTTTGGGGTGTTCGGCATCGGTTGGTTGATCGACGTGTTTCTGATTCCGAGCATGGATCGCGAGGCGGACCTGCGTTTCACCGCCGGGCCGCTGGACTATAACGTCGCCTGGTTGCTGCTGACGTTCCTGGGGCTGCTCGGTGTGCATCGGATGTACATGGGCAAATGGCTGACCGGGTTGCTCTATCTGGTAACGGGTGGGTTGTTGGGGTTGGGGGTGCTGTATGACTTCTGGACGCTGAATGACCAAGTGTCGTTGAGGAACAGCGGGCGGGGTTGAACACGGCCCCCTCACTGTAGGAGCGAGCTTGCTCGCGATGGTGGTTCAGACACCCCGGGGGATCAGATACCCCGCGTCATCGTTGACGTCCATCGCGAGCAAGCTCGCTCCTACAGGGGGGCGGATCAGGCCTGGTGCGTGATGCGCCCATCCATCAGCGTATAACGCACGCTCCCCGGCAACGCATGGCCGAGGAACGGGCAGTTCTCGCCCTTGGACAACCAGTGCTCACCGGCCACGGTCGAGGTGCTCGGGTCGAACAGCACCAGGTCCGCCGCCGCGCCCACCGCCAGCTTGCCCGCTGGCAGGCGCAAGGCCTCGGCAGGACCGGCGCTCAGGCGCTGGAGCAGGGTTGGCAGGTCCAGCAGGCCATCCTCCACCAGGGTCAGCGCCAGCGGTAGCAACAGCTCGACGCTGCTGATGCCCGGCTCGGTCTCGCCGAACGGCGCCAGCTTGGCGTCGCGCTCATGGGGCTGGTGATGGCTGGAGATGGCGCTCACCACCCCGGACTTCACCGCCGCGCGCAAACCGTCGCGGTCGGCGCGGGTGCGCAGCGGTGGTTGCACGTGATAGAGGCTGGAGAAGTCGATCAGCGCTTCGTCGGTCAGGATCAGCTGGTACAGGGCCACATCGGCGGTCACTGGCAAGCCACGGGCCTGGGCCTGGGCGATCAGAGCCACGCCACGGGCACTGGTCAGCTGGCTGAAGTGCGCACGCACGCCGCTCTGCTCCACCAGCAGCAGGTCCCGGGCCAGGGCCACGGTCTCGGCGGTTTCCGGAATCCCCGGCAAACCGAGGAAGCTGGCGGTAGGGCCTTCGTGGGCCAGGCCACCGTCGGCCAGATCATGCTCCTGGGAGTGGAAAATCACCGTCAGGTCGAAAGTCGCCGCATATTCCAGCGCCCGGCACAGGGTGCGGCTGTTGCGGAAACTCTCCAGGCCGTTGCCGAACGCTACGCAACCGGCATCGCGCAAGGCCACCAGCTCGGCCAGTTGCTCGCCCTCCAGGCCCTTGCTCAGGGCGCCGATAGGAAACACCTTGGTGTTGCCGGCTTCGCGGGCGCGGTCGAGGATCAGTTCGGCCACCGCCGAGGTGTCCAGCACCGGCTTGGTCTTGGGCGGGCAGCACAGGCTGGTGACGCCGCCGGCCGCCGCCGCGCGGGTTTCGCTGGCGATACTGCCCTTGCGACTGTAGCCCGGCTCACGCAGGGATACGTTCAGGTCCACCAGCCCGGGGGCGGCCACCAGCCCCTTGGCGTCAATCACTTCAACGGCGGCGAAACCCGCCGGGGCCGCGCCGATGCCCACCAGCTTGCCGGCTTCGAGGTGCAGGTCGGTCACTTGATCCAGGCCGCTGCTCGGATCGATGACGCGGGCGCCAAGTATGCTGAGTTTCACTGGGCGTTCTCCTGGTCGAATTGGCGCTGGGCGGTCTGCCCGCTCATGGCCATGGACAGCACGGCCATGCGTACGGCAATGCCGTAGGTGACTTGATTGAGGATGACTGAATGGGGACCGTCGGCCACCGCCGATTCGATCTCCACGCCACGGTTGATCGGGCCCGGGTGCATGACAATGGCATCCGGCTTGGCACCGGCCAGGCGCGCGGTGGTCAGGCCGAACAGGCGGTAGAACTCGCCTTCGCTGGGCAGCAGGCCACCGGTCATGCGTTCACGCTGCAGGCGCAGCATGATCACCACATCGACGTCCTTCAGGCCTTCGGCCAGGTCGGTGTAGACCTTCACCCCGTATTGTTCGATGCCGATCGGCAGCAAGGTCTTCGGCGCGATCACGCGGATATCCGGGCAGCCGAGGGTCTTGAGCGCGAGCATGTTCGAACGCGCCACCCGCGAGTGCAGGATGTCGCCGACGATGGCCACCGAGAGGTTTTCGAAGCTGCCCTTGTGCCGACGGATAGTCAGCATGTCGAGCATGCCCTGGGTCGGGTGCGCGTGGCGGCCGTCGCCGCCGTTGATGATCGCCACCTGCGGGCAGACGTGCTCGGCAATGAAGTGCGCGGCACCGGAGTCGCCGTGGCGCACGACGAACATGTCAGCGGCCATGGCCTCGAGGTTGCGCAGGGTGTCGAGCAGGGTTTCGCCCTTGCTCGCCGAGGAAGTGGACACGTTCAAGGTGATCACGTCGGCCGACAACCGCTGGGCGGCCATTTCAAAGGTGGTGCGGGTGCGGGTCGAGTTCTCGAAGAACACGTTGCACACGGTCTTGCCGCGCAGCAGCGGGACTTTTTTCACGGCCCGGGCGCCGACTTCGAGGAAGGAGTCGGCGGTGTCGAGGATTTCGGTCAACAACTCGCGGCGCAGGCCGTCGAGCGACAGGAAGTGGCGCAGCTGGCCCTGATCATTGAGCTGCAGCGGGCGCTTGGCGTCTAGAGGCGTCATCGCAAAGGACTCTTAAGGGGCGAGGTCTTGAAGTTCGAGTTGGAGCGGCGCGGGGCCGGACAATTTTACCCGTTCCGTGGGAGCCAGCGACAGTGTTGCACCGACCACATTGGGGCGGATCGGCAATTCGGCGGCATCGAGGTCGAGCAGGCTGACCAGCGTCACGCTGGCCGGGCGGCCGTAGTCGAAGAGTTCATTGAGGGCGGCGCGGATGGTCCGGCCGCTCATCAGCACGTCGTCGATCAGCACCAGGTGCTGGCCTTCGATCTCGAACGGCAGTTCGGACGGGCGCACCTGTGGGTGCAGGCCGTTCTGGCTGAAATCGTCGCGGTAGAAGGACACATCCAGGGTACCCAGGGGCGATGCGCTGCCGAGGGCCTTGAGCAGCGCCTGGGCCACCCACACGCCGCCGGTACGGATACCGATGAAACGTGGCTCGACAATGCCGCGTTTGCTCAGGTGGGCGTTGAGATCGACGGCCATCTGGCTGATCAGGTCGGCGGGATTGGGCAGGCTCATGGTTGCTCCTTCAAGGGCCCTTGCGGGGAATCAAGGCGAGGGTGAAACGTTCGGGCACCGCCGCAGTTCAGGATTCGGCGGGCGTCGGGTGTTCTTCGATCCAGCTTTGCAGCAGCAGCTTGGCGGCGATGGCGTCCACCGGGTTGTCGCGATAGGTGCCTTTCTGGCCGCCCCGGGCCATGCGTTCGCCCTTGGCTTCGAAAGTGGTCAGGCGTTCGTCCTGGGTGAAGAACGGCAGGTTGTAGCGACCGTTGAGCCGGCGGGCGAATTTCTCCGCCCGGACGCACATGTCGCTGGGCGTGCCATCCATGTTCAGCGGCAGGCCGACCACCACGGCGTCGGGTTTCCATTCCTTGATCAGGGCTTCGACCTGGTTCCAGTCGGGAATACCGTTCTGCGCTTTCAGGGTGCACAGCTCGCGGGCTTGCCCGGTGATCATCTGGCCGACGGCGACGCCGATCTGTTTGGTGCCGTAGTCGAAACCCAGCAGCAGGCGGATGGCGGCCATCAGGCGTGCCCCGCCTGGCTGGTGAGCAAACTGAGGTTGATGCCCAGGTGCGCGGCGGCGGCGGCCAGGCGTGCGTCGCTGTCGGTTTCGAAGAGGATGTCCGCGGAGAACGGGCAGGTCAGCCAGGCGTTGTCGGCCAGTTCCGCTTCCAGCTGCCCGGCTTCCCAACCGGCGTAGCCGAGGGCGATCAGGCTGCGCGACGGGCCGTCGCCGTCGGCAATGGCAAACAGCACGTCCTGGGAGGTGGACAGCGCCAGGCCTTCCAGTTCGACGGTGGCCTGGTAGGTCTTGCCGATGGGGTGCAGGACAAAACCGCGGTCGGTCTGCACCGGGCCGCCGGTATAGATCGGCACATGCTGGCAGAGGGCCGGCGGCTCGATGTCCGGACGCAGCTGTTCAAGGATATCGGCCAGGCTCAGCGATTGTGGGCGGTTGATCACCAGCCCCATGGCACCGTTCGCGCTGTGCTCGACTATATAAGTGACGGTCTGCGCGAAATTCGGGTCGGCCATATGCGGCATGGCGATCAGGAAGTGATGCTTGAGGTACATCGGGGTGAGGTTTTTCATGAGCCCTAGTGTGGCTGTGGGCGGCCGACCTGACAAGCGGATCAAGCGCTTGATGCGGCACGCTTGCACTTCGGGCGCGGAACCTGTGGGAGCGGAGCTTGCCCGCGAAGGCGCCCTTGATATCGCTAAAAGCTTCGCGGCGGTGCGGCGATCCGACAAGCTCCGCTCCCACAGGTTCGAGGCCCGCCAGGGGAATTCAATTGGATGCGGTCAATTGCTGGAAAGCTTGTCGCCCCGGGCAAAACGCCAGGTACGGATGATTTCCAGGCGGTCGATGTCCGACAGGTCGCCGGTAAAGGGCGCGAACGGAGCCGCCAGGCGCACGATCCGTTGCGCCGCCTGGTCCAGCAGCGGCTGCCCGGAGGATTCGAGCACCAGCACTTCATACAGCGAGCCGTCGCGGTTGATCGAGACCATCAGCCGCAAGTTGCCGTAGATCTGCTGGCGCCGGGCTTCTTCGGGGTAATTGAGGTTGCCGATGCGCTCGACCTTTTTGCGCCAGTCATCCTTGTACCAGGCGCCCTTGTCGCGCATGGTCGAGGCCGCGCTCAAGCGATGAATGCGCGGGCGTTTGGCGTACAGCTGTTGTTCCTTGGCCAGTTCCGCTTCGAGGCTGGCGATGTCGCTGGTCAGTTGCGAGCTGTCGAATGTCGGGGCCTGTTCCTGGGGCGCCGCCTCGGTCTTGACCTGTTCATGCTTGATCACGGCTTTCTTCGGCTTCGGCGCCACCGTGGTGACCACCGCTTTCGGCGCCGCTTCCGTCACTTCCTGCTTGGCCGGCGGTGGCGGGGTGACCTGGTTGATGCTGTTGTCCTGGAATGGCGCGACCTCGGTGGTCTTGGGAATCGCCTTTTTATCCAGGGTACCGCTGCCCTGCTGGTTGTCCTGGGCAAGGAAGTCGGCCTTTTCCGGCGGCTTCTCGCTCTTGAAGGTGGACAGGGTGATTTCCAGGGTCTTGCTGATCTGCTTGGGTTCGATAAAGGTGAAACCCACGCCGAGGAGCAGTGCCAGGTGGAGCAGCGCCGCTAGGAAAAGTGTGAAGCCGAGCCGATCCGCCGGGCGTACGCCGGCGCGGGAAAGTTCGGGAGGCAGATCGGCGGGAAGCGTCATGACCAGGAAACCAACATCGCACGTATCAAGAGCCCGGCATGATAACGCAATGTTGGTTTTTTCTCGGCTGTTCTACATCAACGGGCTTGCAGCTTGCGCTCAATGGCATCCATCAGCAGACCGCCGATATCGGTACCAAAGGCGTTGTCGATTTCGCGGATGCAGGTCGGGCTGGTGACGTTGATTTCCGTCAGGTGCTCACCGATCACGTCGAGGCCGACGAACAGCAGGCCTTTTTCGCGCAAGGTCGGGCCGACCTGGGCGGCGATCCAGCGATCACGCTCGGTCAGTGGACGGGCTTCGCCGCGACCACCGGCCGCCAGGTTGCCGCGGGTTTCGCCGGCCGCGGGGATCCGCGCCAGGCAGTACGGCACCGGCTCGCCATCGACCATCAGGATGCGCTTGTCGCCGTCCTTGATCCCCGGCAGGTAGGCCTGGGCCATGATCTGCTGGTTGCCCAGGGCGGTCAGGGTCTCGAGGATCACCGACAGGTTCGGATCGCCGACCCGGTGGCGGAAGATCGAGGTACCGCCCATGCCGTCCAGCGGCTTGAGGATGACATCGCCATGCTTGGCGGCAAACTCGCGCAACACATCGGCGCGCCGGCTGACCAGGGTCGCCGGCGTGCACTGCGGGAACTGGGTGGCGAAGAGCTTTTCATTGCAATCGCGCAGGCTCTGCGGCTTGTTGACCACCAGCACCCCGGCGCGCTCGGCCTGTTCCAGCAGGTAGGTGGAGTAGACGAACTCCATGTCGAAGGGCGGGTCCTTACGCATCAGGATCACATCCAGGTCGCTCAAGGCCGTGTCGGTCTCGGCTTCCAGTTCGAACCAGTGCTCGGGGTTGGCGAACACTTTCAGCGGCCGCATCCGCGCCCGCGCCACGCCGGCATCCTGGTACAGATCCTGCTGTTCCATGTAGAACAGGGTCCAGCCGCGCGCCTGGGCGGCCAGCAACATCGCCAGGGAACTGTCCTTTTTATAGGAAATGTTGGCGATGGGGTCCATGACAATCCCGAGACGAACGCTCATGGGCTATATCCTCTATGGGCCGTGATGGCCGAAATGGCTTGAAAAAGTGGCGTCAGAGTGGCGCTACACCGATTCCCGGTCAAGGAAAAACCGCCGGTCCCGGTGGGGTCGGGGGCGGTTGATAGATTGCATCTTGAGACTGTGCTAAAAAGGCTCGCATACCGCTCGAAGCGCTTACACATCAAGGGCTTCGCGCCTGAAAAGCGCTTAAATGCAGTCAATCGAGTCGCTGTGGCGATGGTAGAGCAGATATGGAACAGCATTCCACAGCCTTGAAAGTGATGGTCATCGACGACTCCAAGACGATTCGCCGAACCGCCGAGACGCTGTTGAAACACGTGGGTTGCGAAGTGATCACGGCCATCGACGGCTTCGATGCGCTGGCCAAGATCGCCGATCATCATCCGGGTATCATCTTCGTCGATATCATGATGCCGCGCCTGGATGGCTACCAGACCTGCGCCCTGATCAAGAACAACCGTGCGTTCAAGTCCACGCCGGTAATCATGCTGTCTTCCAAGGACGGCCTGTTCGACAAGGCCAAGGGGCGTATCGTCGGTTCTGATCAGTTTTTGACCAAGCCGTTCAGCAAGGAAGAACTGCTGGCCGCGATCAAGGCCCATGTGCCGGGGTTCGCGGCGGTAGAACAAGCACATTGACGGTCGGCCGCCTGGCCGCCCGTCTTATAAGCAGTGGGGAACACCATGGCACGTATCCTGATCGTCGATGATTCGCCGACTGAAATGTACAAACTGACCGGCATGCTGGAAAAGCACGGTCATGAGGTGCTCAAGGCCGAGAACGGTGCCGATGGCGTGGCCCTGGCCCGCCAGGAAAAGCCCGACGCGGTGTTGATGGACATCGTCATGCCGGGCCTCAATGGCTTCCAGGCCACCCGGCAACTGACCAAGGACAGTGAAACCAGTCATATCCCGGTGATCATCATCACCACCAAGGATCAGGAAACCGACAAGGTCTGGGGCACGCGCCAGGGCGCCCGCGACTACCTGACCAAACCGGTGGAGGAAGACACCCTGATCAAGACCCTGAACAGCGTCCTCGCCGGCTGACGGCCCGCGCCCATGAGCCCATCGCAGACCGCCTTTCAGCTGCTGCTGGAAATCGACCAGCGCTGTCGCCTGCTGGCGGCCGACCTGCCGTCGCAGCAGGCCCGTCAGGACACCTGGAGCGGGATCGGCTTCCGCCTTGGCGAGCACTGGTATGTGGCGCCGATGGGCGAAGTCGGCGAAGTCCTGCACGAGCCGCGCCACACCCTGTTGCCAGGGGTGAAACCTTGGGTCAAGGGCGTGGCCAACCTGCGCGGGCGCCTGCTGCCGATCATGGACCTGTGTGGTTTTTTCGGCCATGAGCTTTGCGCGTTGCGCAAGCAGCGGCGGGTGCTGGTGGTGGAGTATAAAGACGTGTTCGCCGGCCTGATGGTGGACGAAGTGGCCGGCCTGCAGCACTTTCCCCAAGGTGGGCAGCAGGGGCTTTCGCTCCCGCCGCCGGATGCGGCGGTGGCGCCCTTTGTCCAGGGCCGTTTCGAGCGTGAACGCAGTTGGTGGGTGTTCAGCCCGTTTGCCCTGGCGCAGGCGCCGGGGTTTCTGGATGTGGCCTTACAGGCAGGGGCCTGATCGATGACAAACGCTAAAACCGGCAAACCGTTGGAGGCTTCGCGCAGTCGTTCGCAGATCATCGTGCTGTTTATCGCCCTGATCGTGTTCATCATGCTGCTGTTCGCCAACTTCGCCTACCTGAACACCCAGTCCACCTACGACAAGCAATACATCAGCCATGCCGGCGAGCTGCGGGTGCTGTCCCAGCGTATCGCCAAGAACGCCACGGAAGCCGCTTCCGGCAAGGCTGCGGCGTTCAAGCTGCTGAGCGATGCGCGCAACGATTTCGCCCAGCGTTGGGGTTACCTGAAGAAAGGCGACCCGGCCACCGGTCTGCCCGCCGCGCCACCCGTGGTGCGCACGGAAATGCACGCGGTGCAGCAGGACTGGGAAAACCTGCTGCGCAACACCGACGCCATCCTCGCCAGCGAACAGACCGTGCTGTCGTTGCACCAGGTGGCCGCGACCCTGGCCGAAACCGTGCCGCAGTTGCAGGTCGAATACGAAAAGGTCGTGGAGATCCTCCTGCAACGCGGCGCCCCGGCGGCGCAAGTGGCCATGGCCCAGCGCCAGTCGTTGCTTGCCGAGCGGATCCTCGGTGCGGTGAACACGGTACTGGCCGGCGACGAAACCTCATCCCAGGCCGCCGATGCCTTCGGTCGCGACGCGGCGCGTTTCGGCCAGGTCCTCAACGGCATGCTCCAGGGCAATGCGACCCTGAAGATCACCCAGGTCGAAGACAAGGACGCCCGCGCCCGCCTGGGGGATATCGCCGAGCTGTTCGAGTTCGTCTCCGGCTCGGTGGATGAAATCCTCGAAACCTCGCCGCAGTTGTTCCAGGTCCGCGAATCGGCCGGGAATATCTTCAGCCTGTCGCAAACCCTGCTGGACGAAGCCTCGCATCTGGCCAATGGTTTTGAAAACCTCGCCGGCGAACGCTCCCTGGACACCATTGGCGGTTATGTCCTCGGCCTGCTGGCCCTGACCTCGATCATCCTGATCGGCCTGGTGATGGTCCGCGAAACCAACCGGCAACTGCACGAGACCGCCGAGAAGAACGAGCGCAACCAACACGCGATCATGCGCCTGCTGGACGAAATCGAGGACCTGGCCGACGGCGACCTGACCGTCACCGCCTCGGTCACCGAAGATTTCACCGGGACCATTGCCGACTCCATCAATTATTCCGTCGACCAGTTGCGCGATCTGGTGGCCACCATCAACCTCACCGCCGGCCAGGTTGCCGCCGCCGTGCAGGAAACCCAGGCCACCGCGATGCAACTGGCCGAGGCCTCCGAACACCAGGCCCAGCAGATTTCCGAAGCGTCCACCGCTATCAGCGACATGGCCGAGTCCATTGACCAGGTCTCGGCCAACGCCGCCGAGTCGTCGGCGGTGGCCGAGCGCTCGGTGGAAATCGCCAACAAGGGCAACGAGGTGGTGCACAACACCATCCACGGCATGGACAACATTCGCGAACAGATCCAGGACACCGCCAAGCGGATCAAACGCCTCGGTGAGTCCTCCCAGGAAATCGGCGATATCGTCAGCCTGATCGACGACATCGCCGACCAGACCAACATCCTCGCCCTCAACGCGGCAATCCAGGCCTCCATGGCTGGCGATGCCGGGCGCGGTTTCGCGGTGGTGGCCGATGAAGTCCAGCGCCTGGCGGAGCGTTCGTCGGCGGCGACCCGGCAGATCGAAACCCTGGTGCGGGCGATCCAGACCGACACCAACGAGGCGGTGATCTCCATGGAGCAGACCACCACCGAAGTGGTGCGCGGCGCGCGGCTGGCGCAGGATGCCGGGGTGGCCCTGGAAGAGATCGAAGGCGTGTCCAAGACCCTGGCGGCGCTGATCCAGAGCATCTCCAACGCGGCCCAGCAACAGACCTCGTCGGCCGGGCAGATCTCGTTGACCATGAACGTGATCCAGCAAATCACCAGCCAGACGTCGTCCGGCTCGACCGCCACCGCCGAGAGCATCGGCAACCTGGCGAAAATGGCCAGCCAACTGCGGCGCTCGGTCTCCGGCTTCACCCTGCCCGCGGCGCCAGATGCGCGTGAAACCCGTTAGTGGAGTCGTCATGAGCGATCAGCACGACTATGTGGCCCTCGAATGGGTCAAGGGCGAAATCGCCGATACCCTGAAACAGGCGCGCCAGGCTCTGGATGCCTTCGATGAGCCGCTGCATGCGGCCCAGGACATCGCCGAGTGCCTGGAATGCATTCACCAGGTCCATGGCAGCTTGCAGATGGTCGAGTTCTACGGCGCGGCCCTGCTCGCCGAAGAAACCGAAGCCCTGGCCCTGGCCGTGCAACAAGGGCGGGTGGTCGATCTGCCGGAAGCGTTGAAATTGCTGCGCCAGGCCCTGGGCCAGATGCCTCTGTATCTGGATCGGGTCCACAGTGCGCGCCGTGATCTGCCGTTGGTGGTGCTGCCGCTGCTCAACGACCTGCGCAGCGCCCGCGGTGAAAGCCTGCTGTCGGAAACCAGCCTGTTCAGCCCGACGCTGCCGGAGGTACCGCCGCTGGACGAGGCCACCCTCGCCGAACTGACCCCGGCGGAACTGCCGGCCTTGTTGCGCAAGCTGCGGCAAATGCTGCAGACCGCGCTGGTTGGCTTGCTGCGCGAACAGGACGATGAGACTAACCTCGGCTATATGGCCAAGGTTTTCGTGCGTCTGGAAAGCCTCTGCCTGGCGGCGCCGTTGGGCGCGCTCTGGCAAGTGGCTTCGGCGCTGGTCGAGGGCATGCTCGCCGGGGTCATCGCCAACAGCCCGGCGCTGCGCAGCCTGCTCAAGGATTCCGACAAGGAACTCAAGCGCCTGCTGGAGCAGGGCATTATCGGAATCAACCAGCCGGCCCCGGAAGAATTGCTCAAGAGCCTATTGTTCTATATCGCCAAGGCGCAACAGCCGACGGCGCAGATGCTCGCCCTGAAAGAACGTTATGGCCTCGATGAAGCCCTGCCCGACACGGCGGTGGTCGACGAAGAACGGGCACGCCTGGCCGGTCCGGACCGCGATGCCATGCGTTCGGTGGTCGCGGCGCTGTGCGAGGAACTGGTGCGGGTCAAGGAACGCCTGGACCTGTTCGTGCGTGGCGACCGCCAGCACACCGACGAACTGTCGAGCTTGCTGGCGCCCTTGCGGCAGATCGCCGATACCCTGGCGGTGCTCGGCTTCGGCCAGCCGCGCAAGGTCATTATCGACCAGACAGCGGTGGTCCTGGGCCTGGTCCAGGGCCAGCGCGAGCCGAATGACGCGGTGCTGATGGACGTCGCCGGGGCCTTGCTCTACGTCGAGGCGACCCTGGCCGGGATGATCGGCACCGTGGAGCCGGAAAGCCGCGAAGAAAGCCGCCTGCCGACCACCGATCTGACCCAGATCCACCAGTTGGTGGTCAAGGAATCGCGGATCTGCCTGCAACAGGCCAAGGACCTGATCATCGAGTACATCGATGCCGACTGGGACCGCGAGCGCCTGTTGCCCTTGCCCGAGCTGCTGACCCAGGTCCGTGGCGCCTTGTCGATGATTCCCCTCGGCCGGGCCGCGAGCTTGCTGGAAACCTGTAATCGCTATATCCACGATCATCTGTTGCACGACCCGCAGCCGCCGTCCTGGCAGCAACTCGACCGCCTGGCCGATGCCCTGACCAGCATCGAGTACTACCTCGAACGTTTGGGCGAAGACCACGAGGCCCCGGGTGAGCGGGTGCTGGATATGGCCGAGGAAAGCCTTGACGCCCTCGGCTATACGCCTGCCGAGCAGGACGTGCCGGTGCTCGAGGATGTCCTGAGCCCCAACGAAGCCCTGGTGATGCAGGATTTGCAGACGCTGGACAACCCACGGGTGGTGCAGTCGCTGGCCGATGTCCTGGCCAGCCCGGTGTCCGTCCTCAACCCGCCGGCCCGCCAGGTCCCGGGCAGCCTGCTGCCGCCACCGGACGACGAGGCGCCGGTGGACGATGAATTGCGTGAAGTCTTCCTTGAGGAATGCGCGGAAGTGCTCGATGTGCTGCGCGAATACCTGCCGCGCTGGGCGCTGAATACCGAGAGCAAATCGGCCCTGACCGAGTTGCGCCGTGCTTTCCATACGCTCAAGGGCAGCGGCCGGATGGTCCGGGCGCTGGTGCTGGGCGAACTGGCCTGGGCCGTGGAGAACCTGCTCAACCGCGTGCTCGAACACAGCGTCGTGGCCGATGCGCCGGTTCACCAATTGCTCGACGATGTGCTGCGGGTGTTGCCGGAACTGGTCAGCGAGTTTGCCGGACAGGCCCAGCGTCAGCGCGACGATGTCGACCTGTTGGCCGCCCGCGCCCATGAGTTGGCGGGTTCGGGTGAGGCCAGGAGCGGAGAGGAGGGCGAAACCGCGGATGAGTCCATCGACCGGCAGTTGCTGGAGATTTTCCGCAACGAGGCCGAGACCCACCTGGACAGCCTCAACCATTTCCTCGAACAGGCCACCGAACATTTGCCACTGGCCGCCAGCGACGAACTGCAAAGGGCCTTGCATACCCTCAAGGGCAGCGCCTACGTCGCGGGCGTGCGGCCGATCGCCGAACTGGCGGCACCGTTTTATCACCTGGTGCGTGAGTTCAAGGCCCATCTGTTGCCACTGGACCTGGATGAGGTCGAGTTGCTGCTGGAGGCCGAGGTCCTGTTGCACCAAGGGTTGAAGCAACTGGCGGACGATCCGCTGGCGGCCATCGACGGCGCCCCGGAGCTGATCCGGCGTGCCGAGGCGCTGCTCGCGGCCCGGCTGGAGTCCCTGCTCAGCGTTTCCAGCAGCACCAAGCGTGATCCGCAACTGATCAATAATTTCCTGGCGCAGGGCATGGACATCCTGCTGGACGCGGAAAACCTGCTGCTGCGCTGGCAACAGCACCCCGGCGAGCGGCAGGAACTCAACGAGTTGCTCGACGAACTGACCACCCTCGGCCAGGGCGCCCACAGTGCCGACCTGCACCCGGTGGACGAACTCTGCGAAGCCTTGCTCGACCTGTACGGCGCGGTCGAAGAAAGCAGCCTGGCGGTCAGCGAGCGGTTTTTCCATGAGGCGCAGAACGCCCATGAAGCGTTGATCAATATGTTCGACGAACTGGCCGCCGGCCAGGAAATCAAGGCGCGGCCGGAACGGCTCCGGGCGCTGCGCGAGCTGCTCGACGAGGCTCTCGACCCATCCGCCACCGGGTTGATCAAGACCGATGGCAGCCGCGCCCTGAGCATCGCCGAACTGGGCGCCGCCACCGCTGAAGCGAGCCAGGCTCTCGATGAAGTGGAGCTCGACGATGAGATCGTGGTGATCTTCCTCGAAGAGGCTGCGGATATCCTCGACAGTGCCGGCGCGGCCCTGCTGCGCTGGCTCGACGAGCCGGACAACGCCACGCCGCTGCTGTCCCTGCAACGGGATCTGCACACCCTCAAGGGCGGCGCGCGGATGGCCGAGATCGGCCCGGTGGGCGATCTGGCCCACGAGCTGGAAAATCTCTATGAAGGGCTGGTGGACCGGCGCTTCAGTCATTCTCCCGAACTGGCGCTGCTGTTGCAGAAAAGCCATGACCGCCTGGCGGTCCTGCTCGACCAGCTCCAGGGGCATCAGCCCCTGGGCGATCCGAGTGCGCTGATCGAGAGCTTGCGCCTGTTCCGCCAGGGCAGCAGTGCGCCGCCGGAAGTCAGCGAAGCCATCGAAGCGCCGGAGTCCGTTACCGGCAACGACCCGGAGTTGTTGGAGATCTTCCTCGAAGAAGGCTTCGACATCCTCGAAAGCTCCGGCGCGGCCTTGCTGCGCTGGCAGGCTGAGCCGGCGAATCGCCAGGACGTGGAAACCCTGTTGCGCGACCTGCATACCCTCAAGGGCAGCGCGCGCATGGTGGAAATCGTGCCGATCGGCGACCTGGCCCATGAGCTGGAGTTTCTCTACGAAGGGCTGTCGGCGGGCCTGCTGCAACCGAGTGTCGAGCTATTCGGCTTGTTACAGGCCGGCCACGATCGGTTGGCGCAGATGCTCGACGCGGTGCATGCCGAACAGCCAGTGCTACCCGCCGCTGCGCTGATCCAGGATATCCAGGCGTTTGGCCGACAGTCGCCGGTCAACCTGCCGGCCCTGGCCCCGGTTGTCGCGCCGGCAGCGCCCAAGCCCGAGGCGCCGACGGTCGCCGAGGCCGAGCGGGCGGCCCAGGATATGGTCAAGGTCTCGGCGGATGTGCTCGAAGACCTGGTCAACCTGGCGGGCGAAACCTCGATCTTCCGTGGCCGTATCGAACAGCAGGTCAACGATGCCAGGATCGCGCTCAACGAAATGGAGACCACCATCGAGCGTATGCGCGACCAGCTGCGCCGCCTCGACACCGAGACCCAGGGGCGGATCCTCAGCCGCCAGCAGGTGGAAGCCGAGCGCCTGGGTTATGAAGAGTTCGATCCGCTGGAAATGGACCGGCATTCGCAGTTGCAGCAATTGTCGCGGGCTTTGTTCGAATCCGCCTCCGACTTGCTGGATATCAAGGAAACCCTGGCCGGGCGCAACCAGGATGCGGAAAACCTGCTGGCGCAACAGGCGCGGGTCAACACCCAGTTGCAGGAAGGCCTGATGCGTACGCGCATGGTGCCGTTCGAGCGCCTGGTGCCGCGTCTCAAGCGCATCGTCCGGCAGGTGGCGGGGGAGTTGGGCAAGGAGGTCGATTTCGTCGTCGGCAATGCCGAGGGCGAGATGGACCGCAATGTGCTGGAGCGCATGGTCGCGCCCCTGGAGCACATGTTGCGCAATGCCGTCGACCACGGGCTGGAAAATGCCGAAGGCCGGCGTGCCGCCGGCAAGCCGGAGCAGGGGCTGATCACTTTGGACCTGTCCCACGAAGGCGGTGACATTGTCTTCGATATTCGTGACGACGGTGCCGGGGTGCCGCTCGAAGCGGTGCGGCGCAAGGCGATCAAGCGCGGGCTGCTGGAGCCGGACATGCCGATCAGCGATCGCGACGTGTTGCAGTTCATCCTCCAGCCGGGCTTTTCCACGGCGGAAAAAATCACCCAGATTTCTGGGCGCGGCGTGGGCATGGACGTGGTCCATGAAGAGGTGCGGCAACTGGGCGGCAGCATGCGCATCGATTCCATCCCGGGGCAGGGCGTGCACTTCCAGATCCGCCTGCCGTTCAGCGTCTCGGTGAACCGTGCGTTGATGGTGCAGTGCGCCGACGAGCAATACGCGGTGCCGTTGAACACCGTCGAAGGGCTGGTGCGGGTGCTGCCGGGTGAGCTGGAAAGCTATTACCAACTGGATCCGCCGCGCTACGAGTACGCCGGACAGACCTACGAACTGCGTTATCTCGGTGAGCTGTTGCAAACCGTGGGCAAACCGAAGTTGCTCGGCCAGAACCTGGCGCTGCCGGTGTTGCTGGTGCACTGCAACGACCAGCGCATGGCGCTGCAAGTGGACGCCCTGGCCGGGTCGCGGGAAATCGTGGTGAAGAACCTCGGGCCACAGTTCGCCGCGGTACCGGGGTTGTCGGGGGCGACTATCCTTGGCGACGGTCGCGTGGTGTTGATTCTCGATTTGATCGCCCATGTACGCAACGCCTTGGCGCGGCCGCCGGTACCGTCCATGTCCAGTGGCAACGGCGTGGATGCGACGCCGCTGCGTCCGACCCTGGTCATGGTGGTGGACGACTCGGTCACCGTGCGCAAGGTCACCAGTCGCTTGTTGGAGCGCAACGGCATGAACGTGCTGACGGCCAAGGATGGGGTGGATGCCATGATGTTGCTGGAGGAGCACACCCCGGACCTGATGCTGTTGGACATTGAAATGCCGCGCATGGATGGTTTCGAAGTGGCGACGCGGATCCGCAACGATGCGCGGCTCAAGGATCTGCCGATCATCATGATCACCTCGCGCACCGGCCAGAAACATCGCGACCGGGCCATGGCCATTGGCGTCAACGAATACCTGGGCAAGCCGTACCAGGAGTCGGCGTTGCTGGAAAGCATCGCCCATTGGAGCCAGCTTCATGCATGAGCACAGCACCAGCAGCCTGACGGGCTTGATGCTGCCGTTGGCGGACCGTTACCTGTTGTTGCCCAATGTCGCGGTGGCGGAGTTGATCGACTACCAGCGCGGCGAGCCGGCCAGTGATGCGCCGCCGTGGTACCTGCGGCAGGTGACCTGGCGTAATCAGCAATTGCCGCTGATCAGCTTCGAGGCGGCCTGCGGCTGTCCGCTGGCGGTGGGCGATCGGGCACGGATCGTGGTGCTCAATGCCCTCGGCGGGCGGCCGGAATTGAAGTTCATCGCGCTGGTGATCCAGGGGATTCCGCGTTCGTACAAGCTCGATAGCCAGCTGAGTTTTGTCGATGTGCCGCTGTGCCGGTTCGAGAAGGCCGCGGTGCAGGTCGGTGAGTGGGTGGCGAAGGTACCGGACCTGCTGGGGTTGGAGCAGTTGGTGTTGGAGTCCGGGTTGGCCTGACAACCCGGACTCTGGCGTAACGGCCGCCGGGCCCTTCGTGGGTAACCAAGATAGGGCCGAGAGTGCTGCCATTTACCGGGCTCGGTATCAGGCTCTATTATCGAATTATTGAGCCAGTCGTGTCGTCTTTCTGTAGTAATCGTGAGCGTGATCCATGGGGCTTCCCCTGATTCCGGCTTTTGAACGCGGTAGTCGAAAGTGATTATGTAGTAGGCTTTCCTGTCCTCTTCGCTCTCAAAGGTAAATTCTTTCCAGAGCGACGCCTGAATTTTTGACGGATGCCCGGGATCCGTTTCCAACTTGCCCGTCCAGAAAGTATTCGGGCCTTTTTCTTCTTTATCGGTCTTGAGCTGTCCACCGGGTAATCCCCGTCCGTTTTGCCAGCCATTCCAATTTCCATCCGTGAAATCGGTAAAATCATTAAAGCGCTTCATGTTCGTTTCTCCGTTTACAGGCGCTTTTGACCCTGCCCGTGGAGCCGGACATTGGAGGTCACGGAGCAGGTTTTAGTAGGCGCTGGAGACGGATTTTGACTACTGTCAGAATTGACAGGGTGAAGCGGTTAACCGACAAACGGTTTGCATTGGGGGATGCCCGCTTGAGGGCCGCTTCGCGCACCCAGCGGGGATAAATCGCCTCGCCACAAAATTATAATCCTGCTTGCTAAATCGGTTGATCAGCTTCGAAGCCGCTTGCGGCTGTCCGTTGGCGCCGGGCAATCAGGGGCGGATCGTGGGGCGGCTGATGTTGGAGTCGAAGTCGGCTTGAAAGGTGCTTGATAAGTCCCAAAAAGGGACCTATGGTTCCCTTTTTGGGACTCTTTGGTGTGCTCATGCAAACCCTCTCCCTCAGCGACGCGTTATTTACTGCAACACAACAGCGAATCTTGGGCTTGCTCTTTGGCAAGCCAGACCATAGTTTTTATGCCAATGAGATAGCCCGTTGGGCGAAGGTTGGTAAAGGCAGCCTGATGCGTGAGCTGGAACGCTTGCAACGGGCTGGCATCCTGACCCTCAGTCGGCAAGGCAATCAGACGCACTATCAGGCCAATCCCGCGTGTCCTATTTATCAGGAGCTGCTGGGTATCGTGCGCAAGACGTTTGGTATCGTTGAACATTTGCGCGTGGCGCTCGGTTCGTTTGCGGATCAAGTGGTCTGGGTGTTTGTCTACGGTTCCATCGCCAAGGATCAAGCCCATTCCGGCAGCGATATCGACCTGATGCTGATCGGTGACGGTCTGCACTACAGCGAAGTGATGGAGCGGCTGTTGCCCATGGAAGAACAACTGGGCCGCACCATCAACCCCACGCTGTACAGCTTGCAGGATTGGAACGCAAAACTTGCCACTGGCAACAGCTTCGTTCAGCGGGTGCTGGGGCAGGAAAAGCTCAACATCATGGGTGAAAACCCGTCGGAGTCTAAGGATGGACAAAAACCAAAGCCTGGAAAACCTGCAACGTAGCGGCGGCCTGAAGGCCGAGCCAGCGGACCGCAAGGAGTGCGAAGGTCTGATGCGCTCGGCGAGTGACCGTTTGCAGGATGCACGTAGTACCCAGCTCTCCTTTGCCAGTCGCTTCGACCTAGCCTACAACGCCGCCCATGGCATTGCCCTCACGGCATTGCGCTTATCGGGCTTTCGTTCCGACCGCCGTTATCTGGTGTTCCAGTGCCTGGTTCATACCGCCGGGATCAACAAGTTGCAGGTTCGCTTGTTCGCCTTGTGTCACGAGCGCCGGAACCTGGCGGAATATGAAGGCTACATGGATGAAGACGAGGGATTGCTGACGGAGTTGATCGACAACGCCACTGCATTGAAGGCCGTCGTCGATCAAACAATGGCTGGGCTCTATTCCTGCTGAGTGAGAAGAAGCATTATCTTGAGCGTAACCACTTCAGCCTGATCCGTCGGGCCACCTGAAACCCGTGGCGAGGGAGCTGGCTCCACTGGGTAACAACACTCGCAAGTCAGGCGGCCTTGGTGAATGTCTATTTATTTGTCGGGAATTTGCACAACCTTGATGTCATCGATGTCCACCCTACGGGACACACCACTCCCATCTCCGAAATCCGTACCGATCACGATATGAGCCCTGTTACCGGTGTAGCGAACTCCGGCGCCATTTTGATGCCACTTGCCGGTTGGAGTGTTCCTATCTATAAGAAAAGCGCTATAAGCCAGTGATACGTTCGCTGTAATTATGACCGCGACCAGTGTTGCTTCCCCCGGCTCCGGCGGATAAACGCGGTATCTGAAGGATATTTCAAGTGTCCCTCTCTCTTGCTCTCCGCCAGGAAGGGTAAACATCTTGGCAAGAGAGGGCATAAACCGGTGTGTGGGTCTGCATTCCAGCTTGCCGGACCAGAAAGTATTCGGGCCTTCTTCCGTCTTGAGTATCCCATCGAGAGAGCCAATATCATTTTCCCATCCGTGCCTTTCTCCATCTTCGAAATCGACAAAATCGTCTAGATTCTTCATCTTTTTTCTCCGGTCGCAGGCGCTTTTGACCCTGCCCGTGGAACCGGACATTGGAGATCGCGGCGCGGTTTTTAGTAGGCGCTGGAGACGGATGTTTGACTACTGTCAGAACTGACAGGGTGAAGCGGTTAACCGACAGACGGTTTGACGTAATGGCTGCTGGCCTCTTCGCGGGCAAGCCCTGCTCAGGTTTGTGTCGTACGCAAAGCTTGTTATCGACGCCGCACTGTAATTGGATGGACTCGCCCACGAAGACTCTGACCCATACGCGAAAATCTCACGGGTGCCTACCCTTCGCGTATTCACCGCCGACGTATTTCGAACGGTCCCAATAAGAGACCTATCGTTCCCTTATTGGGACCTTCCATCAAGTGTTGCGCGGCTTCCATTCGGGGAACCATTACCCTGAGCGTAACGATCCGCCGGCGGGCTTGATTGATGCCGGACCGATTCACTTCTACTGTCTACTCCACGAAAGCGAACCCGTGGAGTGAGCATGACAACCCCCAATTCCCCCGACTCGCGCTGGACGCGGCGGCGCACCGAGAAGCAGCGCCGTCTCGAGCAGGTACGAGGCCTCGCCGATGGCGTGGTGTTGCCGACCGACAAGATCGTCGCCGCCCTCGAAGCCCTGATCATGCCGGGCGACCGGGTGGTGCTGGAGGGCAATAACCAGAAGCAGGCGGATTTCCTCTCCCGTTCCCTGGTCAAAGCCGATCCGGCCAAGCTCCATGATTTGCATATGATCATGCCCAGCGTCGGCCGCGCCGAACACCTGGACCTGTTCGAACGCGGTATTGCCCGCAAGCTGGACTTTTCCTTCGCCGGCACCCAGAGCCTGCGTATCAGCCAGTTGCTGGAAGACGGCCTGCTGGAAATCGGCGCGATTCACACCTACATCGAACTCTATGCGCGCCTGGTGGTGGACCTGATCCCCAACGTGGTGCTCAGTGCCGGTTTCATGGCCGACCGCGCCGGTAATATTTACACCGGTGCGAGTACCGAAGACACCCCGGCGCTGATCGAACCGGCGGCGTTCAGCGACGGGATCGTGATCGTCCAGGTCAATCAACTGGTCGATGACGTCAGCGAGCTGCCGCGGGTGGATATCCCCGCGTCCTGGGTCGACTTCGTGGTGGTGGCGGACAAACCTTTCTATATCGAGCCGCTGTTCACCCGCGACCCGCGCCATATCAAGCCGGTGCATGTGCTGATGGCGATGATGGCGATTCGCGGGATCTACGAAAAACACAAGGTGCAGTCCCTCAACCACGGGATTGGTTTCAACACCGCCGCCATCGAGCTGATCCTGCCGACCTACGGCGAATCCCTGGGTTTGAAAGGCAAGATCTGCCGCAACTGGACGCTCAACCCGCACCCAACGCTGATTCCCGCCATCGAAAGCGGCTGGGTCGAAAGCGTGCATTGCTTCGGTACCGAACTGGGCATGGAAAACTACATCGCGGCCCGCCCGGATGTGTTCTTCACCGGGCGTGATGGCTCGATGCGTTCGAACCGGATGTTCTGCCAGTTGGCCGGGCAGTATGCGGTGGACCTGTTTATCGGCGCGACCTTGCAGGTCGACGGTGACGGTCATTCGTCCACCGTGACCCGTGGCCGCCTGGCCGGTTTCGGTGGGGCGCCGAACATGGGCCATGACCCGCGCGGTCGTCGGCATGGCACCCCGGCCTGGCTCGATATGCGCCTGAATACCAGCGATGCGCCCGAAGCCTTGCTCGAGCGTGGCAAGAAGCTGGTGGTGCAGATGGTCGAGACCTTCCAGGAGGGGGGCAAACCGACCTTCGTTGAAACCCTCGATGCCGTGGAGGTGGCGAGGAAAAGCGGGATGCCGCTGGCGCCGATCATGATCTATGGCGACGACGTCACCCATTTGCTCACCGAAGAAGGCATCGCCTACCTGTACAAGGCCCGTTCCCTGGAAGAGCGCCAGGCGATGATCGCCGCCGTGGCCGGTGTGACCGCCATCGGCTTGCGGCATAACCCCAAGGACACCCTGCGGATGCGTCGCGAAGGCCTGATCGCCTTGCCCGAAGACCTCGGCATTCGGCGCACCGATGCCAGCCGCGAGCTGCTGGCGGCCAAGAGCGTGGCCGACCTGGTGGAGTGGTCGGGTGGCCTGTACAACCCGCCCGCCAAATTCAGGAGTTGGTAAATGCACGCCTTCAATCTGCTAGCCCAACCCCTGTCACTGGCCGAGCGCCTGGCGGACTTCGCAGTGGACGCGCTGATCGACGAAGCCGACCTGTCGCCCAAGCCAGCGTTGGTGGATCGACGCGGCAACGGTGCGCACAGCGATCTACATCTGGGCCTGATGCATGCCTCGGCATTGTCGCTGTGGCCGATGTTCAAGGAGATGGCCGAAGCGGCGCAAGGTCTTGATAACGCCAGCGACGTTTCGGAATACACCGTCCCCTGTAGGAGCGAGCTTGCTCGCGATGGAGGTCCAGGCGCCACGGGGTATCAGGCACCCCGCGTTATCGTTGACGCCCATCGCCAGCAAGCTCGCTCCTACAGGGAGTTGCGTGAAGCACTGGGCCGCATCGGTCGCGAAGGCGAGCAGGCGATGCTGCAGACCACTGGCGGGGTGAATACCCATCGCGGGGCGATCTGGGCCTTGGGGCTGTTGGTGGCGGCGGCGGCGCTCGAGCCTCGCTCCGTCAGCGCCAAGGCACTGACTCTGCGCGCCGCGCGCCTGGCCTTGCTGGAAGATCGTTTCGCGCCCAACAGCAGCAGCCATGGCAGCCAGGTCGCCCAACGCTACGGCGCTCGCGGTGCCCGTGAGGAAGCGCAGTTGGGCTTTCCGGCGGTGACCCGACTCGGCCTGCCGCAACTCAAACGCAGCCGGCTCGCCGGCCATGGCGAGCAGAACGCCCGGCTGGATGCCTTGCTCGCCATCATGACCGAGCTGGCCGACACCTGCGTGCTCTATCGCGCCGGCGTGCCGGGGTTGCAGGCCATGCAACAGGGCGCCCGCGCCGTGCTGGAGGCCGGCGGTAGCGCCAGCCTGGCCGGTCGGCGCTGCCTGCATGAATTGGATCAACAGCTTTTGGCGATGAACGCTTCACCGGGTGGCGCGGCGGATCTGCTCGCCGCCTGCCTGCTGATCGATCGCCTCGAACAGGAAGCCTTGTGATGGAAAAATTGTCCTTTGAATTCCCCGCCGGGCAACCGCCCAAGGGCCGTGCGCTGGTGGGCTGCGTCGGTTCGGGCGACCTGGAAGTGCTGCTGGAACCCGGTCATCCGGGCACCTTGTCGATCCAGGTCACAACCTCGGTGAATGGCAGCTCAACCCGCTGGCAACATCTGTTCGAGCGCCTGTTCGACGGCCAGTTGCCGCCCGCGCTGGCCATCGATATCCATGATTTCGGCGCCACCCCCGGGGTGGTCCGCTTGCGCCTGGAACAAGGTTTCGAGGAAATCGGCCATGACTGACAGCGCGCGTTTGCTGAACAAGCACAGCTTCGTCGAACTGGGTGCCCGGCAGCGGGCCCGAGCCTTGCTCGATCGTGGCAGTTTCCGCGAATTGCTCGATCCCTTTGCCAGGGTCATGTCGCCCTGGCTCGAACGCCAGGGCGTGGTGCCGCAGGCCGACGACGGCGTGGTGATCGCCAAAGGCAGCATCGACGGCTTGCCGGTGGTGATCGCCGCCATCGAAGGCGCGTTCCAGGGCGGCAGTCTCGGTGAAGTCGGCGGCGCGAAAATCGCCGGCGCCCTGGAACTGGCCGCCGAGGACAACCGCAACGGCATTCCGACCCGCGCCGTGCTGCTGCTGGAAACCGGCGGCGTGCGTTTGCAGGAGGCCAATCTGGGGCTGGCGGCCATCGCTGATATCCACGCGGCGATTGTCGACCTGCGCCGTTATCAGCCGGTGATCGGTGTGGTGGCCGGCAGCGTCGGGTGTTTTGGCGGCATGTCCATCGCGGCGGCGCTGTGCAGTTATCTGCTGGTGACCCAGGAGGCCCGCCTGGGTCTCAACGGCCCGCAGGTGATCGAGCAGGAGGCGGGGCTGAAGGAGTACGACTCCCGTGACCGACCGTTTATCTGGAGCCTGACCGGTGGCGAGCAACGTTTCGCCAGTGGCCTGGTGGACCGTTATGTCGCCGACGATGTCGCACTGATCCAGCAACAGGTCGCCGCATTGCTGGAGGCCGGCTTGCCCGACGTACAGCGCAGTCGGAAGGCGGACTGGTATCTGCAACGGTTGGCCGAGCTGGATGCCGAACCGCAAATCGATCCGGCCACGGTCCGTGGTCTTTTCCAAGGAGAGCGCCCATGAGCACTTATTCCCTGCGCGGTTTGCACTGGTTCCAGGCATTGGCGTCAGGCGCGGCCGAAGTGTCCGGGCTGCCGCCTTCATTGAAAGTCGCCGACGCTGAACTCGCGGGTCAGCCGGTGCGCTTTCTGGCGGTGGTGGCCGATCCGGCCAACCGCTTTGTCCGCGCCCGCAACGGTGAGGTCGGGCTGCTCGAAGGTTGGGGCCTGGCCAAGGCCGTGGACGAAGTGATCGAGGCCGACAGCGGCCGTGCGAACAAGCGCGCGTTGATCGCCATAGTCGATGTGCCGAGCCAGGCTTACGGCCGTCGCGAAGAAGCGTTGGGGATTCACCAGGCCCTGGCCGGTGCGGCGGACAGTTATGCCCGGGCCCGCCTGGCGGGGCACGCGGTGATCGCGCTGCTGGTCGGCAAGGCGATGTCCGGGGCGTTCCTCGCCCACGGTTATCAGGCCAATCGGCTGATCGCCCTGCGCGATCCGGGGGTGATGGTGCATGCCATGGGCAAGGCATCGGCGGCGCGGGTGACCCTGCGCAGTGTCGAAGAGCTGGAAGCCCTGGCCGCCAGCGTGCCGCCGATGGCCTATGACATCGACAGCTACGCCAGTCTCGGGCTGCTGTGGAAAACCCTGGGCGTGGACCAGATTGAGCAGCCGACAGTGGACGACTTGGCGCAGGTGCGGGGCTGCCTGATCGAAGCGATCGGCGATGTGGCGCAGCAGGGCACGGACTTGAGTGGGCGCCTGGGCGCGAGCAATCGGGCGGCGTCGAGCCGGGTTCGGCAGCTGCTGCGCGAGCAGTGGTGAGCCGCGATGCGCGCTGACGACGAGCTCCCGCCCCCTGATTTACTGGCTCATGACCTGCTCTGGGGGCTGACCCCGGCGCAGTTGCCGGCGGACGCCCCGGGCTGGGTGGCCGAGGCGCTGAGCCTCGGCCAGCCGGTGGTGGTGCGTCGGGCGCTGGCCGCGGTGGATCAGGTGCCGGTGGGCGTACGCGGGGCTTTGCGTGAGCAACGTTTCGCCACGCTGATGCCGCGGGCGCTGGTTGAACGTCGCGTACGGCCCGAAGCCCTGATCGATATTGAAGTCGCTGCGCAGGACTGGCCAGCCTTGCAGGCGCTGCATTACCTGCGTCCGTTGCTGAATGAAGCGAGGCTGGCCTGGGGCGTCAGCGGCAGTGCCGGTTTCGAGTTGGCCAGCGGTTTGCCGGCCCTGCATCAACACAGCGACCTGGATTTGATTCTGCGTGCACCGCAAGCGTTGTCGCGTTGTCAGGCCGCCAGCTTGTTGCAGCAACTCGATAACCCGTTTTGTCGTGTCGACCTGCAACTGCAAACCCCGCTGGGCGCGGTGGCATTGGCGGAGTGGGCGGGCCCGGCGCGACGGGTTCTGCTCAAGTGTGTCGAGGGTGCACAACTGGTGCTCGATCCCTGGTGCGTCCAGGAGCAAATGGCATGAGCAGCCTATTGGTGTTTCCCGGCCAGGGTGCGCAACAGCCCGGCATGCTGCATCGCCTGCCGGATGCCCCGATCGTGCGTGGCTGCCTGCACGAGGCGAGCGATGTGCTGGGCGAGAACGTGGGCTTGCTGGATACGCCGCATGCCCTGGCCTCGACCCGCGCGGTCCAGCTTTGCTTGCTGGTGGCCGGGGTGGCCAGTGCTCGCCTGCTGTTGGCCGACACTGCAGCACCGGCCTATGTCGCCGGCTTGTCCATCGGCGCCTACCCGGCAGCGGTACTGGCCGAGAGCCTGGCGTTCAGCGATGCCCTGCGGCTGGTCAGCCTGCGCGGCGAGTTGATGCAACAGGCTTATCCACAGGGCTACGGTATGACGGCGGTAATCGGGCTGGAGCTGGCGGCTGTGGATAAGTTATTGGCCCAGGTTCACAGCGAACGCACACCGGTCTACCTGGCGAATATCAACGCCGATAACCAATGTGTGATCGCCGGGAGCGACGAGGGCATGAGTGCACTCGTGGCCCTGATGGGAAAGGACGGCGTGGCCAAGCGCCTGGCGGTGAGCGTGCCGTCCCATTGCCCGTTGCTGGACGAACCGGCCCGGATACTGGCCGCCGCTTTCGCCACGGTGTCGCTGCAGGCACCGCGCCTGGGCTACCTCAGCGGCAGCAGCGCGCGGCTCCTGCATAGCGCTGAACAGATCCGCGATGACCTGGCGTTCAACATGCGTCGGGTCGTCGATTGGCGCGGCACCGTGCAAAGCGCCTATGAGCGTGGTGCCCGTCTGCAGATTGAACTGCCTCCGGGATCGGTCTTGACCGGCCTGGCACGCCGGGTGTTCGAGCAAGGCAGCGTCATTGCGTTCGACGGAGCCCGGCTGGACAGCCTCAAGGCGCTGCTGGATGAGGAGGGACGCCGTCACCGATAAACACCGGCTGCTGCTTCGAAGGACAAAAACAACAACTTCGGCAATGCACTACGAGGATAACAACAATGATTATTTACGGTGTGGCGCTGCTGGCGATCTGTACGCTGGCAGGGGTGATTCTGGGTGACATGCTGGGCGTGCTGCTGGGTGTCAAATCCAATGTCGGCGGGGTCGGGATTGCCATGATCCTGCTGATCTGCGCCCGGTTGTGGATGCATAAACGCGGCGGTCTGACCAAGGATTGCGAGCTGGGCGTCGGTTTCTGGGGCGCGATGTACATTCCGGTGGTGGTCGCCATGGCCGCCAACCAGAACGTGGTCGCGGCGCTGCACGGTGGGCCGCTGGCGGTGCTGGCGGCGATTGGTTCGGTGGTGGTCTGCGGTTGCGCGATTACCCTGCTCAGTCGGATCCATAAAGGCGATCCGTTACCGGATGAACCGGAAACGTTTGAACCGATCTCAACCACTGCGGGAGGTCGCTGATATGTGGGAGCTCATTGGAAAAGATCTGGGCGCGAATGGGCTGGTGACAGCCTTCGCCGGTGTCGGCGTGGTGATGTGGGTGTCGGTGGTGCTGTCCAAGCGCCTGACCTATGGCCGGATCCACGGCTCGGCGATTGCCATTGCGATCGGCCTGGTGCTGGCGTGGATTGGCGGAACGCTGACCGGCGGGCAGAAGGGCCTGGCGGATGTGGCGCTGTTTTCCGGCGTCGGATTGATGGGCGGTGCGATGTTGCGTGACTTCGCCATTGTCGCCACGGCTTTCGAGGTACAGGCGAGCGAGGCGAAAAAGGCCGGCTTGATCGGTGCGCTGGCGTTGCTGCTGGGCACGGTGCTGCCGTTTATTGTCGGCGCGAGCATGGCCTGGGCCTTCGGTTATCGCGATGCGGTGAGCATCACCACCATTGGTGCCGGGGCGGTGACCTACATTGTCGGGCCGGTGACCGGGGCGGCGATTGGCGCGACTTCCGATGTGGTGGCGCTGTCGATCGCGACGGGCTTGATCAAGGCCATTCTGGTAATGGTCGGCACGCCGGTGGCGGCGCGTTGGATGGGACTGGACAACCCGCGCTCAGCGATGGTGTTCGGTGGTCTGGCGGGTACGGTCAGCGGTGTGACCGCCGGGTTGGCGGCGACGGATCGGCGGCTGGTGCCCTATGGCGCGCTGACGGCGACCTTCCATACCGGGCTGGGTTGTCTGCTGGGGCCTTCGGTGCTGTTCTTCATCGTGCGTGGTTTGCTGGGCTGAGCATTCAGCTCAACCTGTTGGCATACATCCGGCATTCCGCCAGAAGCGCCAACAGGTTGGGATCACGTTCCTTGGCTCTGAGGAACACCACGCCAATATGCTGTTGCAGGCGGTAGCGCGCCTGTAATGGGATCAGCTTCACCCGGTTTTCGTAGACCGCGGCAATTCGCCCCGGCAACAAGGCATAGCCGACCCCGGAGCTGACCATGCTCAATAGCGTGAAGATGTCGTTGACCTGCATGGCCACCTTCGGTTTGAACCCCGCCTGCTCGAACACTCGGTGACTGTCCCGATGCGTGGCGAAGCCCTGGGTCAGGCTGATGAAGGTCATGTCCCGCAGGTCCGCCAGGTCAACCTCGTTCTGCCGGTCGAACGGCGAATCGGTGGGGGCGGCGAGGAAAATATCATCGGAAAACAACGGCAGGTGTTCGCAGTCCGGGTCGTTGGTCGAGTCGTCCAGCGCCACCAGGATCGCGTCCACTTCCATGTTCTTGAGCTTGTAGAGCAGATCGAAGTTCGAGCCCAGGATCAGGTCGATATTGAGCTCGCTGCGACGGATTTTCAGGCCCATGATCAGTTGCGGCACGGTTTTCACCGTTAGCGAATAGAGTGATCCGAGTTTGAAGCGCTCGGCGGAGAACCCAGCGGCTTCGCGGGTCATGCGCACACTTTCGACGACGTCCTGGATCAGCTTCTGCGCGCGTTCTTCCAGCACATAGGCGCTTTCCAGCGGAGTCAGGTTGCGCCCTTCGTGTTTGAACAGCGGGCAGCGCAGGGCGCTTTCCAGGGAGTGGATGGCCCGGTGCACGCTGACATTGCTGGTCTGCAACTCAGCCGCCGCCCGCGCCAGGTTGCCGGTACGCATAAAGGCCAGGAACACCTCCAGCTTTTTCAGGGTCAGCTCTTCGTCGATCAGCATGGCGCGGGCTCTTATTCGAATGCCCCAATTGTGCCCAAGTCCTGGGGTTTTGGCTGGGGCTTTTTCAGAATGGGGTCGGGGCTGGCTTGATGGATGCACAATGGCCTGAGAGGTTTTTGGCGCTCTCACCGGCCTCTTCGCGGGCAAGCTCCGCTCCCACAATGTCTGAGTCGGACCTGAATCTTGTGCCCGACACAAAACCTAATGTGGCAGCGGAGCTTGCCCGCGAAGAGGTCGGTCCAGGCGCCGCGGAACTTACAGGTATTCCCCGCCGCGCTTGTTCAACGCCGAATCCACCAACGCCTTCGCCAACTCGACCAGATGCACCACACCCCGCACCACTTTGCGGTTGGCACCGCTCAGGTTTGCCACGGATTCATAGGCCGTCGCAGCGGCTGACTCCAGCAGCTCATAGACGCTGGTCAGCGATTCTTCCGAGCGCACATCCGCGCGAATCTGGAACAGGCTATCCGGAGGTTTATAAGGCTCGGATGGTTCAACCGGTGGCAGGTTGTAATGGGCGAATATACCCGGTCGCTGGTCTTGTCGCGCTTGTGCAGCGGGCGGGAGGGGGCGGGCGCGGACATCAGCATGGGCTCCGTTGAACTCCTGGGTTGAGGTCATGACGGCAAATCGTGGTGTATTTTGGCGTAGGGAGCGTGTTGTCGATCAGGCTGCGGGCCGTCAGTAAAGCCGCTTCGGCTGCAACCCTCCTGGGGTTATTTGGCCGGCAAGGCCTGTGTCGTTCACCGGCACAGCCCTTCGTGGTATTTCATTTTCTAGGCCCGGTCTTTTTTTCTTCATCAATGGAACGATATATAGGAGGTGGGCGCTTTGTTTTTTACCGGAGGGTGCCTGTGCGGGAAGTCTTCCTGACGGTGCCACGCAAAGACCCTTGTGCTTTTGCCCGCAAGGCCTGAGCCTTGGGCGCAGTTGTATCGACCAAGCGAGGTAGGTGGCAGATGTATCACGGGGAACGACTCAACGCCTGGACCCATTTGGTAGGGGCCGTGTTGGCGTGTATCGGGGCGATCTGGTTGCTGGTGGTGGCAAGCCTCGACGGCAGCCCCTGGAAGATTGTCAGCGTGGCGATCTATGGCGTGACCCTGTTGCTGCTGTACAGCGCGTCGACGGTTTATCACAGCGTGCGCGGGCGGGCCAAGGTGATCATGCAGAAGGTCGATCACCTGTCGATCTACCTGTTGATTGCCGGCAGCTATACGCCGTTCTGTCTGGTGACACTACGCGGGCCCTGGGGCTGGACGTTGTTCGGGGTCGTCTGGGGCTTGGCGGTGATCGGCATGTTGCAGGAGATCAAGCCGCGTTCCGAAGCGCGGATCCTGTCCATCGTGATCTACGCGGTGATGGGCTGGATCGTGTTGGTGGCGGTCAAGCCGCTGCTCGCGGCGCTGGGTACGGCAGGGTTTGTCTGGCTGGCGGCTGGTGGGGCGTTGTATACCCTGGGGATTATCTTTTTCGCGCTGGATTATCGGTTGCGGCACGCCCATGGGATCTGGCATCTGTTCGTGATTGCCGGCAGCGTGCTGCACTTCGTGGCGATTTCCTGGTACGTGATCTGAGGCCACGCTCCAACGGCTAACGCGGACCCTTGTAGGCGCCAGCTTGCTGGCGATGGCGGCCGATCAGGCGCTGCAAGACTCACTGGCCTCATCGCCAGCAAGCTGGCTCCTACAGGTTTTGCGGTGTTTCAGAAAATGTGTAGTGTCAGAAGTCGCCCCATAGTTGCTGGGCCACGGCCAAGGCCACCACGGGTGCGGTTTCGGTACGCAGTACCCGTGGGCCAAGGCGCGCCGGCAGATAGCCAGCTTGTGCGGCCTGGGCCACTTCGCTGTCCGACAACCCACCCTCCGGGCCGATCAGGAACGCCAGTGTCCCCGGCTTGGGGTGACTGGTCAGCGGTTCGGCCACCGGGTGCAGTACCAGCTTGAGCTCGGCTTCGGTCTGTTTCACCCACTCGGCCAGCAACAGCGGTGGATGAATCACCGGCAGCGTTGAGCGGCCGCACTGCTCGCAGGCGCTGATCGCGATCTGCCGCCAGTGGGCCAGGCGCTTGTCGGCGCGCTCGTCCTTGAGGCGGACTTCGCAGCGCTCGCTGACGATGGGGGTGATTTCGTTCACGCCCAGCTCGGTGGCCTTCTGGATCGCCCAGTCCATCCGCTCGCCCCGGGACAGGCCCTGGCCAAGGTGGATGCGCAGGGGGGATTCGGTCTGCCCGGAAAAGCTTTCGGTCAATTGCACGCGCACGCGCTTCTTGCCGACCTCCAGCAAGCTGCCGAGGAATTCCGTGCCCGAACCGTCGAACACTTGCAGCGCGTCACCCTCGGCCATGCGCAGCACACGGCCGATGTAGTGAGCCTGGGTCTCGGGTAGTTCGTGTTCGCCGAGACTCAGCGTGGCGTCGATAAAGAAGCGGGACAGTCGCATGGTGAATCTCTGAATATCGGAATGATGTGTTGCTTGGGAGGGCCTCTTCGCGGCGGTGCGGCGATCCGCCAAGTTCCTCTCCCACAGTATTTGAGTCGAGTCTGAATGTTGTGCTCGATACAAAACCTGTGGGAGCGGAGCTTGCCCGCGAAGGCGGCATTACAGGCGCCGCAATATCCTAGCCCGGATCACGGAAATCCGGATGAAAATTGGCCGGCACCGCCACGCTGATACCGCTGCGGGTGGCGATATCGATCCCTTCGCTGGCCACTTCAGCCAGGAAATCGATCTGCTCTGGCGTAATGACATACGGTGGCAGGAAATACACCACGCTGCCCAGCGGCCGGAGCAACGCGCCGCGCTCCAGGGCGTGCTGGAAAACCTTCAGGCCACGGCGCTCCTGCCACGGATAGGCGGTCTTGCTTGCCTTGTCCTGAACCATTTCAATCGCCAGGGTCATGCCGGTCTGGCGGACTTCAGCGACATGCGGATGGTCCACCAGGTGGGCGGTTGAACTGGCCATCCGCTGGGCCAAGGCCTTGTTGTTCTCGATGACGTTGTCCTGCTCGAAGATATCCAGGGTCGCCAGGGCTGCCGCACAGGCCAATGGATTGCCGGTGTAGCTGTGGGAGTGGAGGAACGCCCGCAGGGTCGGATAGTCGTCGTAGAAGGCACTGTAGACGTCTTCGGTGGTCAGGCACACCGCCAGTGGCAGGTAACCGCCGGTCAGGGCCTTGGACAGGCACAGGAAGTCCGGACGGATACCGGCCTGTTCGCAGGCGAACATCGTGCCGGTACGGCCGAAGCCCACGGCGATTTCATCGTGGATCAGATGCACGCCATAGCGGTCGCAGGCCTCGCGCAGCAGCTTGAGGTAGACCGGATGGTACATGCGCATGCCGCCGGCACCCTGGATCAGCGGTTCGACGATCACCGCGGCGACGCTGGCGTGGTTCTCCGCCAGGGTCTGTTCCATGACCAGGAACATATTGCGTGAATGTTCTTCCCAGCTCATGCCTTGTGGGCGCAGGTAGCAATCCGGGCTGGGTACCTTGATGGTGTCCAGCAGCAGGGCCTTGTAGGTCTCGGTGAACAGCGGCACATCGCCGACCGACATCGCCGCCACGGTTTCGCCGTGATAGCTGTTGGTCAGGGTGACATAACGCTTCTTGTCCGGCAGGCCGCGGTTGAGCCAGTAATGAAAACTCATCTTCAGCGCGACTTCGATGCACGACGAACCGTTGTCGGCATAGAAACAGCGGGTCAGGCCCTCCGGCGTCAGCTTCACCAGGCGTTCGGACAATTCGATCACCGGCTGATGGCTGAACCCGGCGAGAATCACGTGTTCGAGCTGGTCGACCTGGTCCTTGATGCGCTGGCCGATACGCGGGTTGCAGTGACCAAACACATTGACCCACCAGGAACTGACCGCGTCGAGGTAGCGCTTGCCGTCGAAGTCCTCCAGCCAGACGCCTTCGCCGCGCTTGATGGGGATCATCGGCAGTTGCTCGTGATCTTTCATCTGGGTGCAGGGATGCCAGACCACCGCGAGGTCGCGTTGCATCCACTGGTTATTCAGGCTCATTTCCACTCTCCGGCAGGCAGTCCGCGACGCAGGCGGACACACAATCGCGCAAGCCTATGCAATGCGCGGCCGCAGGACAACCCATGGCCGCGCAGTCGCCTCGCTGTGGAGGCGAATAAAAGGTCGCGCCCGGGTGTTCACCGTAGCGATCGACCTTAATATTTTCTTAACCCGTTCGTTTCAGACTGATGATCGTATTTTTCGATATTTCAAAGCAAAATTTTCCGCTTTAATTCGATAGGTAAACCATTAGTCTTGGGCGCATCACTTACAGGATTCCGGCAATGCAGCTACGCAACTCATCTTCTCGCTACGGTGCTGTCAGTATCTTCCTGCACTGGGGTGTTGCCCTGGTGGTGTTCGGTCTTTTTGCGCTGGGCTTGTGGATGGTCGGGCTCGACTACTACAGCGAGTGGCGCAAGGCGGCTCCGGAGCTGCATAAAAGCATCGGCCTGACCCTGTTCGCGGTCATGGTGCTGCGGCTGATCTGGCGTTTTATCAGTCCGCCGCCGCCGTCACCGGCCAATCATGGTCGGCTGACCCGCCTGGGCGCCAAGTTCGGTCATGCATTCCTCTATCTCAGTCTGTTTGCCCTGATGTTTTCCGGCTACCTGATTTCCACCGCCGAAGGTGTCGGGATTCCGGTGTTCAACCTGTTCGATGTGCCTGCCTTGATTTCCAGTATCCCCGATCAGGCGGATGTGGCGGGCAGCGTGCATTCGTTCCTGGCCTGGACGGTGGTGATCTTTGCGGTTCTCCATGGTCTGGCTGCTCTGAAACACCACTTTATCGACCGTGATGCGACGCTGACCCGCATGCTGGGTCGCAAAGCCTGATGTTCAACCTCGACTTGAAAGGAATAGAAGTATGTTGAAAAAGACTCTCGCCGCTCTGGCAATCGGTTCTGCCCTGTTTGTTGCCGGTCAGGCGATGGCTGCGGATTATGTGATCGACAAGCAAGGCCAGCACGCCTTCGTCAATTTCAAGATCAGCCACCTGGGCTACAGCTTCATCATGGGTACCTTCAAGGACCTGGACGGCAAGTTCAGCTTCGATGCGGCCAAGCCTGAAGACAGCAAGATCGAAGTCAACGTGCGTACCGCCAGCGTGTTCACCAACAATGCTGAGCGTGACAAGCACATCTCCAGCAAGGACTTCCTGGACGTTGCCAATATTGCCGAGGCCAAGTTTGTTTCCACCGGCGTCAAGTCCACTGGCAAGAATGCTGATGGTAAAGACACGGCTGACGTGACTGGCGACCTGACCCTGCACGGCGTGACCAAGTCGATCGTGGTCAAGGCTACGTTCCTGGGTGAAGGCAAGGATCCATGGGGCGGCTACCGTGCTGGTTTCGAAGGTGTAGCGCATATCAAGCGTTCGGACTTTGGCAAGATGATGGATTTGGGTCCGGCGTCTGATGCTGTTGAGTTGTACATCACCTTTGAGGGTGTGAAAGCGAAGTAATGCTGAGACTGTAGGAGCCAGCTTGCTGGCGATAGCGGTGGTGAATGCACCATCGAATCGCCCGCAAACCGGCTCCCAAAGTGACCGCGTTGTCCGTAGTCACAAGTCAAGATTCAACACGACGTCCCCCGCGACACCCAATAAAAAAAACGCCCCCGGCTCTCACGAACCGGGGGCGTTTTTATTGCACTGCCGACTCAGCGATTGCGAGTCAACAACGCCGGCTTCTCGCCCCGTGGACGGCCTGGCAGTTGATCCAACTGCTCAGGTGTCGGGAAGCGATCGCTCTTCGACTCTTTATGAATGATCTTCGGTGCCGGCCCACGAGGGTTCTGCACCGCGGGTTCTTCCCGTGGCTGATCGTCACGGCTTGGACGACGATTACGCGACTCTTCACGACGGGCTTGCCCATCACGGGGAGCGCCATTGCGCGGACCGCTGCGCTTGGCCGGAGGAGTACCGGTAGTCGCACCGTTACTGCTACGCGGACCATTCTGACGACCCTGCGGCTGCCCAGTACGCGGAGCGCCCGCACCTGCAGCGCCGCCTTGTGCCGGAGCCCCCGGACGACGACCACGACCTTGAGCCGGCTTGGCCTGAGGCACGTAATCAACGCGGTTGCCAAAGTTATCCACATCGTCATCCAGGAACTCATCCGGAGCCCGATCCGCCGCCGCGCGCGGCGGCTGGCTTGGCTGACGCTGCTCACGTGCCGGCGTCCCTTCACGGGGCTTCTGCTCACGCGCTGGACGCTCACCACGACCGTTGGTCGCGGCCTTTTCCTTGCCGCCCTTGTCCTTGCCTTTATCCTTGCGACCGCCGCCACCCCCACTGCCGTTCGGGCCATCGCCCTTCGGACCGCGTGGGTTGTTGCGTGGGTTACGCACATCCGGACGCTCGCGCACTTCCGGCTTCTCGGCTTCCACGGCGCTGGAATCAAAACCCATCAGGTCGCCGTCGGCGATTTTCTGCTTGGTCATGCGCTCGATGCTTTTGAGCAGTTTCTCTTCGTCCGGCGCGACCAGGGAAATGGCTTCGCCCGAACGACCGGCCCGGCCAGTACGGCCGATACGGTGCACGTAGTCTTCATCGACGTTCGGCAGTTCGAAGTTCACCACGTGCGGCAACTGGTCGATATCCAGGCCGCGAGCGGCGATATCGGTGGCCACCAGGATGCGCACTTCACCGGCCTTGAAATCGGCCAGGGCTTTGGTGCGGGCGTTCTGGCTCTTGTTGCCGTGGATGGCGACGGCGCTCAGACCGTGCTTGTCCAGGTACTCGGCCAGACGGTTGGCGCCGTGCTTGGTGCGGGTGAACACCAGGACCTGTTCCCAGGCGCCGGCGGTGATCAGGTGCGCCAGCAGCGAGCGCTTGTGGCTGGCGGCCAGGCGGAACACACGCTGTTCGATACGCTCGACCGTGGTGTTCGGTGGCGTGACTTCGATGCGTTCCGGGTTGTGCAGCAGCTTGCCGGCGAGGTCGGTGATGTCCTTGGAGAAGGTCGCCGAGAACAGCAGGTTCTGCCGCTTGGACGGCAGGCGCGCGAGGACCTTCTTCACGTCATGGACAAAGCCCATGTCGAGCATGCGGTCGGCTTCGTCCAGCACGAGGATTTCCACGTGGGACAGATCGACACTGCCCTGGCCACACAGGTCGAGCAAACGACCCGGGCAGGCAACCAGGACGTCGACGCCCCGGGACATGGCCTGAACCTGTGGGTTCATGCCGACGCCGCCGAAGATGCAGGCGCTGACGAATTTCAGGTCGCGCGCGTAGACCTTGAAGCTCTCGTGGACCTGGGCAGCCAGTTCACGGGTCGGGGTCAGGACCAGCACACGCGGTTGGCGCGGGCCGTGACGCTGGGATTTGTCCGGGTGACCGTTGGGAAACAACCGTTCCAGAATCGGAAGGGCGAAGCCTCCGGTTTTACCCGTACCTGTCTGTGCCGCGACCATCAGGTCGCGACCTTGCAACACGGCGGGAATGGCCCGCTGTTGCACCGGAGTAGGCTCGGTGTAGCCGGCTGCCTCGATGGCAGCGACCAAAGCCTCGGAGAGACCGAGGGAAGCAAAGGACATGAGTAATCCTGTTCAGTTAGGGCTTGGCCCGATGGGAATCTTGCCTGGCGCGAATGGCGTTTCAGGTTCTGTAAGAGGAAAGCTGGCCGCCTGTCTTGCGGCCCGGCGAGTTTTCTTGCAGACCCCTGGTGGGCACATCCCGTCCGGTCCTGCTGGGCCTTGAGGCTCTACGCACCGCTCGCGCGGGCCGTTGGGCGGCGCTGGTCGCAGTGTCGGAATACCTGATGCAAGGTCGAGCGTCCGGGCGTGAGCCTGGCGGGAACGCCGGAGTATAACAGAGCTGACGCCGTGCGCCGCTTTCCTGCTGCTCAACGGTTTGCGCTTTCGTTACCGTGGCGCCAATACGCGCTTCTTTTGTAGGGGCCGCGTGCGCATCAAGGCTGCGCGGTATTGGCCTTGTCGGTATAGCGGGCAGCCAGCTCGGCATAGGCCGGCTCACGTTTGAAACGCCGCAGTTCGGTGCCGAAACGCTGGATCAACAGGTCCATCCCGGCGTTGCGGCGGACCGCCAGGTACTGGCTTTCCCGAGCAATCACCATCGGGTACTGGTCGACCTGCTCTTGCAACTGAAGCTGTTTCAGCAGGCGCCGGCCGACCCGGCGGTCGGTGATCAGCAGGTCGATGCGACCCAGCAGCAGTTTGCCGAAGTTGGCTTCGTGGCTGGGACCGTCTTCGCGCTTGAGCCCCGTCGTGTCCTTGAATACCGAGCTGTACAGATAACCGGGCGAAGTGCCGATGGTCAGACCCTTGAGGTCGCCGAGGGTGGTGAAGGGGTGTGGGCGGGCCTTGGCGTAGAACAGCACGAACTCCACTGCCGACAAGGGTTCGCTGGGGTAGAGCAGGCTGTTGTCGCGCTCGTGATTGTGGAAGATGTCCAGGGCGCCATCGGCCTGGCCCTGATCGAGCAGCATCAGGCAGCGTTTCCAGGGCAGGAACTGCCACTCCACCTCGACGCCCAGGCGCTGGAAGACAATGGCCGTGGTTTCGTAATCGAGCCCTTTGGCGTGGCCGTTTTCTTCGTAAACGTAGGGCGCCCAGGGTTCAGTGACAATACGCAGCTTTTCACCTTGAGCGGCGAAGCTCAGGCTAGCGAAAAGCACGGCTGTCAGAAGTTGGGCAATGACGGACATGGCTGGAGAGTACGACGCTAGAGCGCTGAATAGAAGCTCTGGAGCGTTTTCTCTACAGGTTTTGCATCGGGGGCAGGGTTGCAGCCCCCGGGTTTCCGGGGGCTTGCGATTTTCAGCGAGGCAGCTTCAGGTTGTTCCAGATCGCCAGGCTCGGTTCCGCCTGGTTCAGGGTGTAGAAGTGCAGCCCTGGCGCGCCACCTTCCAGCAGGCGGTCGCACATCTGGCTGATCACTTGCTCGCCGAAGGCCTGGATGCTCTTGACGTCGTCGCCGTAGGCTTCCAGTTGCTTGCGGATCCAGCGTGGGATTTCCGCACCGCAGGCGTCGGAGAAACGCGCCAGCTTGCTGTAGTTGGTGATCGGCATGATGCCCGGCACGATGGGGATATTCACGCCCATTGCCCGTACGCGCTCGACGAAATAGAAGTAGCTGTCGGCGTTGAAGAAATACTGGGTGATCGCACTGTCGGCGCCGGCGTTGGCCTTGCGCACGAAGTTCCGCAGATCGTCTTCGAAGTTGCGCGCTTGCGGGTGCATCTCCGGGTAGGCGGCGACTTCGATATGGAAGTGGCTGCCGGTCTCTTCACGAATGAAGGCCACCAGGTCATTGGCGTGCAGCAACTCGCCGCTGGCCATGCCCATGCCGGAAGGCAGGTCACCGCGCAGGGCGACGATGCGCTGGATGCCGGCGCCCTTGTATTGCTCCAGCAGGCCGCGCAGGTCGGCTTTGCTGTCGCCGACGCAGGACAGATGCGGTGCGGCGGGAATCTTTACTTCGCTCTCGAGCTGCAGCACGGTATTGATCGTGCGGTCGCGGGTCGAGCCACCGGCACCGTAGGTGCAGGAGAAAAAGTCGGGGTTGTAGCTGGCCAGCTGACGAGCAGTGGCGAGCAGTTTTTCCTGCCCAGCATCGGTCTTGGTCGGGAAGAACTCGAAGCTGTAGCGACGATCTTGGGACATGGTCGGATCCTTGGAAACACGAAAGCCGGACGCTGGCTCTGGTAGGAGCAAGCTTGCTCGCGATGAACGTGATGCGCAGTGTCAGTGACACCGCTATCGCGAGCAAGCTCGCTCCTACAAGGAGCCAGGCGTATCAGTAGCGATAGGCGTGCGGCTTGAACGGACCTTCGACAGCCACGCCGATGTAGTCGGCCTGGGTCTTGGTCAGTTGGGTGACCACGCCGCCGAAGCCGCGAACCATTTCCAGGGCCACTTCTTCGTCGAGTTTCTTCGGCAGCACTTCCACGGTCAGGCGCTCGGCTTTCTGGGCGACGGACAGGTTGGCGTACTTCTGGCCGAACAGGAAGATCTGTGCCAGTACCTGGTTGGCGAACGAGCCGTCCATGATGCGGCTTGGGTGACCGGTGGCGTTGCCCAGGTTCACCAGGCGGCCTTCGGCCAGCAGGATCAGGTAGTCATCATTCTGTGGGTCGAAATCACCATGGCCGGTGCGGTGGATCTTGTGCACCTGTGGCTTCACTTCTTCCCATGCCCAGTTCTTGCGCATGAAAGCGGTGTCGATTTCGTTGTCGAAGTGACCGATGTTGCAGACCACGGCGCGCTTCTTCAGGGCCTTGAGCATGTTCGCATCGCAGACATTGACGTTGCCGGTGGTGGTCACGATCAGGTCGATCTTGCCCAGCAGGGCGGTGTCGATGCTGGCGGCGCTGCCGTCGTTCAGGCCGTTGATGAACGGCGAGACCACTTCGAAACCGTCCATGCAGGCTTGCATGGCGCAGATCGGGTCGACTTCGGAGACCTTGACGATCATGCCTTCCTGACGCAGGGACTGGGCCGAGCCCTTGCCCACGTCACCGTAGCCGATCACCAGCGCTTGCTTGCCGGACAGCAGGTGGTCGGTGCCGCGCTTGATGGCATCGTTCAGGCTGTGACGGCAGCCGTACTTGTTGTCGTTCTTGCTCTTGGTCACCGAGTCGTTGACGTTGATGGCCGGGATTTTCAGCTCGCCCTTGGCCAGCATGTCCAGCAGGCGGTGCACGCCAGTGGTGGTTTCTTCGGTCACGCCGTGGATTTTTTCCAGCATGGCCGGGTATTTCTTGTGGATGATCTCGGTCAGGTCGCCGCCGTCGTCGAGGATCATGTTGGCGTCCCAAGGCTGACCGTCTTTCAGGATGGTCTGCTCGATGCACCACTCGTACTCTTGCTCGGTTTCGCCTTTCCAGGCAAAAACCGGGATACCGGCGGCGGCGATGGCGGCAGCGGCCTGGTCCTGAGTCGAGAAGATGTTGCAGGACGACCAGCGCACTTCGGCACCCAGGACAACCAGGGTCTCGATCAGCACGGCGGTCTGGATGGTCATGTGGATGCAGCCGATAATCTTGGCGCCTTTGAGCGGCAGCTCACCGGCGTACTTGCGGCGCAGACCCATCAGGGCCGGCATTTCCGATTCGGCGATGATGGTTTCACGACGACCCCAGGCAGCCAGGGACATGTCGGCGACTTTGTAGTCGTTGAAATCTGCAGGCGTGTTGACAGCGCTCATGAAGAGCCTCCATTCGTAGTATGCGAATGGGCGCCGTTGTGCGTTTAGTGTCCGTGCAGGGAGCCCTGAGCGAACAACGCCCCATCCGAGCCTGACAGGTCGAACCTGCTGCAGCGCCCCTCGGACAGGTGGCGGGAAAACGGTATCAAGGGAAGATGACCGTTTTGAAACGGTGGGGATTATAGCTGCCCGGAACGGACTTCCCAAGGGTTTCTGTCGGCTGTATGAAGATTGTTGATGGCGACTATAGTCGAGCCTGCGTGGAGCTTGACCGCTCGGTCTGCCATGATGATTGCCATCAATCGGCAAGACGGTCAGGAGTGAGCATGAATTTCCACACCCGCAAATGGGTCAAACCCGAAGACCTCAATCCCAACGGCACGCTGTTCGGCGGCAGCCTGCTGCGCTGGATCGACGAGGAGGCGGCGATCTATGCCATCGTCCAGTTGGGCAACCAGCGCGTGGTGACCAAGTACATCTCCGAAATCAACTTTGTCAGCGCCTCGCGCCAGGGCGACATCATCGAGTTGGGCATCACCGCCACCGAGTTCGGCCGTACCTCCATCACCCTGACCTGTGAAGTGCGCAACAAGATCACCCGCAAAAGCATCCTGACCGTGGAAAAGATGGTCTTCGTCAACCTCGGCGAAGATGGCCTGCCGGCGCCCCACGGGCGGACCGAGATCCGCTACGTGAAGGATCAGTTCAAGGAAGACGAGGCGGCCCAGAAGTGATCGGTTGGGTTGTGGCATAAGGCTATTTGTTGTTGTTATTTTGTAATAAATTATCGTTTTGCGATAATTTTAACCCCTGTTAGTTTCTTTGCCGGGTCATCCGGCCAAAGAACTGACAGGAGTATTCAATGAAAGATGATCGTTTGATCAGGCACAGTCGTTGGTTGGCCAATGCCACCCTGGTTTTGCTGGTGAGCATGTTGCTGTTGAACCTGGCTTGCTGGCTGTTTCCGGTGCTTGTCGAGCACGGGCTGGACTTCAACCTGACGTCCCTGGCCAGGGAACTGGAAGTTGAGATTGCTGACATGCCCTGGTGGCAGGTGGGTGGCGGCATGCTGCTCAGCAGCATCCCATTGCTGGTCCTGACGCGCGGGCTGGGAGCGCTGCGTGCTTTGTTCCAGACCTATGCGCAAGGTGAATATTTTTCCCGGGAAACGGCTGATCTGCTGGGCACGGTAGGCAAGAGTGTCGGCCTTTGGGTGCTTTGCAGTGTGTTGCTGTATCCGCTGATGAGCGTGTGGATCACCCTGCTGCTGCCACCGGGAGAACGTCTGCTGAGCCTCGGTTTCAGTCCCGCTCAGCTAGTGGCCTTGTTTCTCGCCGCCGCGGTCATGCTGGTGGCCCGGATCATGGGCAACGCCTGCCAGATGGCCCGTGAAAATCAACAATTCATCTAGCCAGGACGTGTCGATGCCGATTGAAATAACGCTGGATGTGATGCTGGCCATGCGCAAGGTCAAGTCCAAGGACTTGGCGGCGCAAATTGGTATCACCGAACAGAACCTTTCGTTGTTGAAGCAGGGCAAGGTCAAGGGCTTTCGCCTGGCGACCCTTGAGGCCATTTGTGAGGCGCTCAATTGCCAGCCCGGCGATCTGCTGAAATACCGACCTGTGGTGAAGAACGCTGACGCTTAAGCCGGAGTGTTGGCCAACTGCTGATTGCGCCGCTGCAGGAAGATAAAGAGCAGCGCCGCCAGCAGCGTGACGCAGCCGCTCAACGCCCCGGTCCATGGCAGGTCCGCCAGGTCGATGCCGCTGCCTACCACCAAGCCGCCGATCCAGGCACCGCCGGCGTTGCCCAGGTTGAAGGCGCTTTGGTTCAGGGTCGAGCCCAGGTTCGGCGCTTCATGGGCCTGGTCGATGATCAGCAGTTGCAGGATAGGGCACAGGGCAAAGGCAAAGATCCCCCACAGCACCAGGGTGATCGCCGCCGGGATCAGCGAGCGGCTGGTCTGGCTGAATGCCGCGAGCACCAGCACCACCGCCAGGGTCATGCCCACCAGTGCGGGCAGCAAGTGGCTGTCGGCCAGGCGTCCGCCGAGCATGCTGCCGGCCGTCAGGCCGACGCCGAACAACAGCAGCATAAGGGTCACGCCGTGGGGGCTGACGCCGGTGACGTCCTGCAGGATCGGTGCGATATAGGTAAAGACGCTGAACAGGCTGATGGAGGACAGCACGCTCATGCCCAGGGCCAGCAGCACATTGCTCTTGCCCAGGACGCGGAACTCGCTGGCCAGGTTGGCCTTGTCCATGGGGATCTGTTTCGGCAGCCAGGCCCACTGCGCGATGGCTGCGACCATCCCGATCAGCGACACCGCCCAGAAGGTCGAGCGCCAGCCCGCGTATTGCCCCAGGGCGGTGCCCAGCGGAACGCCGAGCACATTGGCCAGGGTCAGGCCGGTGAACATCATTGCAATCGCCTGGGCCCGTTTATTGGGGGCGACCAAACTGGCGGCCACCACCGAACCGATGCCGAAGAAGGCGCCATGGCACAACGCGGTGACCACTCGCGCGGCCATCAGGGTGGCGTAATTCGGCGCCAGGGCGCAGAGCATATTGCCGAGAATGAACATCAGGGTCATGCCCAGCAGCGTGGCCTTGCGCGGCATGTTCGCGGTGCCGATGGCCAGGATTGGCGCGCCGAAGACCACGCCCAGGGCATAGCCGGTGATCAGCAGGCCGGCGTTGGGAATACTGACATGGAGGTCGCGGGCGACATTGGGCAGCAGACCCATGATGACGAATTCAGTGGTGCCGATGCCAAAAGCGGCAACGGCGAGGGCAAGCAAGGCGAGTGGCATGCGGGTGATCTCTCAGGGCAGCGGGGCCGGGTGTACGCATGCCACCGTCCCGATCGCGAGCGATCGGGCAGAAGCGGAATTTATTGGAATAGGTCTATGCGCGTGAAGTGCGGCGTGGTGCGCTCAGTATAAACAGCGGCGCCGCGTTGGCGAATCGGTTTCTGTGGATTGTCTGGTTATGCGCTAGTGTTGTCGGCGACGCCGTTTGGCACTCTGCAAGGACTCTGGTTATGACCGCTGCTTTCTGGTGTGTATTTATTGCGTTTTGCCTGCCTTACCTGTGTATTGGCATCGCCAAGTTCAGTGGCGGCAAGTTCGGCCCGCAACAGAACCATGATCCGCGGGCCTTTCTCGACGGCCTTGAAGGTTTCGCCAAGCGGGCCCACTCGGCGCAACTGAACAGCTTCGAGGTCACCCCGGCCTTTGCCGCTGCGGTGATCATTGCTCATATCGCCGGCACGGCGTCACTGGTGACCATCAATGTGCTGGCGGTGCTGTTCATCACCAGCCGCCTGCTCTACATCATCTGCTACCTGGCGGACTGGGCGATGCTGCGTTCGCTGGTGTGGTTTATCGGCATGGCCTTGATCGCGACGTTCTTTTTCGTCTCGATCTAAGGCTCGGCCTCCCGATCAGGCAGTGATCAGCTGCCTGTGTCTGGAGCCGTGGGCAACGCCATGCCCTTGGGCCACAGCATCCAGATATTGCCTTTCTGCTTCATGTCCCCAGCCAACTGCCCCGCCGCCTCGCCGGTGCCCCAGAACAGGTCTGCCCGCACCTCGCCGGCAATCGCGCCGCCGGTATCCTGGGCCGCCACCGGGCGGACCAGGGCGCTGCCGTCCGGCTTGGTGGTCGACAGCCAGAGCAAGCTGCCCAGCGGAATCACCTTGCGGTCCACCGCCACGCTATAGCCGGCGGTCAACGGTACGTTCAGCGAACCGCGCGGTCCTTCGTTGCTGTCCGGGTTGCGGGCGAAGAACACATAGCTGGGGTTGCTGCCGAGCAATTGCGGGATGCGCGTCGGATGAGCCTTGGCCCAGGCGCTGATGGCGCCCATGGTGACCTCTTCCTTCTTCAACTCGCCCTGTTCCACCAGCCAGCGTCCGATGGCGCGGTAGGGGTAGCCGTTCTGGTCGGCGTAACCGATCCGCAATTGCTGGCCGTTATCCAGGCGAATCCGCCCCGAGCCCTGGATCTGCAGGAATTGCAGGTCCATCGGGTCGGTCAGCCAGGCCAGCACCGGGGCCTTGACGCCCTGGGTAGCGATCAGTGCCGCATCGTCATAGGGTTTCACCACGCGACCTTCCAGACGCCCGCGCAGGCGCTTGCCCTTGAGTTCGGGGTAGAGGCTGTCGAGTTGCACCACGATCAGGTCGTCCGGTACGCCATAGACCGGTACCGTGGCCCTGGCGGTCTGGTTCAGGCTGCCGGGGTAGACGGGCTCGTAGTAGCCGGTGATCAGGCCGTCGGCACTGTTCTGCGCCGAGCGCAGGCCGTAGACCTCAAGGTTCTGCTGGAGAAAATCGCGGATGGCCGCCGGGGTATTGGCCACATTGGCGGCCGCCAGACAGGTCGGCCCCCAGTTGGCGTCGGCCTTGAGTCGGGCGCAGGCACTGCGCCACGAGGTGAAACCCGCTTGCAGGTCCGCGTCGGACACCGTTGGTAGCGCCTGCCAGTCCGCCTTCAGGTAGGTGGTCACTGGCGGCAGGGGCGCAGGGGGTTGCTTGGGCTTGCAGCCGGCGAGCAGGGCGAGGACGCAAAGGCTTGTGGCCAGTCGTTTGAAAGTGGTGTTCATACAGCGGTGAATTCCTTGGGTGATTGCCTGTTCAGACTTTGTTCAGCAATTCCACTGATTTAGTGTGGTTAAGAAGGGGGCAGGCGCTTGGTCTTTGCCAATCAGGCGAGGATACTGGCCGCCGTTTCCCGTGACCTGAAGCCATCATGACTCTTAAAAGACTTTCTGTTGTATTGCTGGCCTGCCTGACCCTCAGCGCGTGCGGCGGCGTCGACCCGAATTCTCCGCTGGGCCAGCGCAAGACCATTTTCAAGCAGATGCTCAAGACCAGTGAAGACCTGGGCGGCATGCTGCGTGGCCGTATTCCCTTTGACGGGCCGCGTTTCGTCGAAGGTGCGAACCAGCTCGACAACCTGTCTCGCGAGCCGTGGAAGCACTTCCCGCAAGTCAAGGAAACGGAGCATACCAGCGCCCGGGATACGGTTTGGCAGAAGCAGGCGCATTTCCAGGAGCTGGCGCACTCGCTGGAGGCGGCGACCGGCGAACTGCGGCTGGCCAGTCAGGTCCAGCCCTATAAGGCCAGTACCCTGAAGCCGGCGGTCGAGAAGGTCGAGGATGCTTGCGATGCTTGCCATAAGGAATTTCGTGATCATTGAGACTGACGGACGATAAAGGGCAACGGAGCCTGCGGAATCCCCATGAACCTGGGCATCGCGACGGATAACGCGGTCATGCAGGAGCCGGCTTGCTGGCGATGGCGTCCCTATGGGCAGCGCAAGGCTCAAGGCCTGATCGCCGGCAAGCCAGCGCCTACAGGTTATCAATTCCGTTGGTCTACTTGTCCAGCTCATCCAGCGCGCTCTGCAAGTCCTTGCGCGACTCGGCAAGCTTTTCCTTGCGCTTGTTGATCCTGTCCGGATCGCCCTTTTTCATCGCTTTGTCGAGGTCGGCCTGACGGCGGCTGACTTCGTGCTTGGCGTCGAGCACCTTGTTTTCCCGTTCTCTTTTCAGCGAGGCATCGGTGCAATGGGTGGTTACTTCATCCAGCGCTTTTTCCAGGCCCGCCTGCTGTTCGCCGTTGCCCTGGGCCTTGGCGCTATCGAGTTGGCTGCTGATGGCCTGGCGCTTCGCCGCGCAACCGGTCAGTTCGCTGGGTTCTTCGGCGGCCAGCAGAGGGGCGGCGAGGATGCTGCACAAGGTGACAATCGCCAGCGGCGGGAAAAATCGCATAAACACTCCGAACGGAAACAATGATTGAAAAAAGGTCACTCTGATAAATAGATAGCAAGACTGTCTGTATGAATGATCTGAAGTGGACAGGGATTATTTCCTCAAAATCCCGCGATACCGGCATTACGTAATGATTCGGCCAGGGCCTGTACTTCCTGGTCGCGGAAAAATGCGCTCAGTTGCACCGCCCGCTCGGCTCCGACGCCGGGTATCGCCTGCCATGCCTGAGGCGTACGGCCTGCCAATACCGCCCAGGGCGGGTCCAGGGGCGCCGTTGCGCTGGGGGGCAGCCCCAGCGCCTTGAGCCAACGCTCGAAAGGCCGTTGCCGGGCCAACTGGATGGTCTCCAGCCATCGCGCACGGCTGCGCGGGCCGAAGCCGGTAATGGTAGCAAGCTCTTCCCCTTCCAGGGTCAACCAATCGAGCAGTCGCGTGACCCGTCCGCTGGCCAGTAGTTTTTCCCAGGTGCCACCACCGAGGTGAGGCAGATCCAGCCCCTGCTTGCCGCTTAGCCAGCGCAAGCGAGCAAGAAACTGGCTTTCGCAACCCGGGCCATATTCCCAGCAACTCAGGGGGTGGAAGTGCCCTGGGTCGGGGGCGGACAGCGGCTCACGTTCGCGGCTGCGCCAGACCACGCTGTCCAGGCGCGGGATGGTCAGGCCGGCGAGGCTGATCGCGACCTGGTCGCCGGGGCGGATATCCAGGGCCTGCCAACGTTGTAGCGAGCCGAGACTGACCCGCCTGATCTGTCGGTCATCAAGTTGCACGGGTGTCAGTTCCAGCAGCGGGGTAATGCGCCCGGTACGCCCGACGTTGAAATTGACCTTGCGCACATGGGCCAAGGCCTGGGCGTGGGGATATTTCCAGGCCACGCTCCAGTAGGGTGGCTGGGCCTGCCAGGCTTTTGCGGTGGGGCGTCGGCTCTGGCGCAGGACGATGCCGTCGCTGGCGAAGGGCAACGGCTGGCGGTACCAGTGATTGCGCCAGTGCTGCGCCTCGCCGAAGTCAGCGACGGGCTGGCTGTAGGTCTTGCTGTCCGGGAAACCCAAGGCCTGCAATCCGTCCAGCCGTTCCTCCTGTGTCGCCGGCCCCTCCGGCCAGTCCCAGACGAACAGGCCGATACCGGCCGCCTCCACCCGGCCAAGCTGGTGCCGGGCCATCAGCCCAGCCACGGTACCCCGGGCGTTCAGGCTGCCTTGGTGAGCTTGTACATGGTTCGGCAGCCGCCAGTACAATTCGCCTTGCAGCACCAGGTCGCGGGCCACCGGCAAGCGGCCGGGGATCGCCAGGATCTTGCGCGCCGAGGCGGTCCAGTCCTGCCCGCTCAGGCCGTTGCCGCGGCTGATGGCCTGATGCAGTCGGCCTTGGCGATAAATCAGGGTCACCGCCACGCCATCGACCTTGGGCTGAATCCACAGGTCTTCGCGGCCTTGCATCCAGGCCTGGACGGCCTCGGCATCGGGCAGTTTGTCGAGGCCGGTATGGGCGCTCGGATGGCGAGCGGGACCGCTCGCGCCCGCCGGTGTCTCGGGCTTGCCTGATGGCAGTCGGAAACAGCCGCGCCACTGTTCAAGCCGCTGTCGGGATTGATCGTAGAGTTCATCGGCCACGGGGGAGAGGCCCAGACGATGGTAGCTGTGGTCCCATTCGGCCAATTGTTCCTGCAGAGCGCCGATTTCACTTCGGGCGCGTTCCGCCTGCCAGTCGGGGCAAGCCTGGGCATGGGCGCCGAGGCAGAAAACGAACAGCAGAAAAGCACTGAAGAGAGGCATCCTGAGCATCCTTGCTCGAACTAAAACCCAAGCCTAGATCACGCCGCGCATAAAAAAGCCCCGCGGCAGGCGGGGCTTTTTTACTGCGTGTGTCGGCTTACTTGAGCAGGCCGCCCAGTGCCTTCATGCCAGCATCCGCGGCCTGGGCCTTGGGGTCCTGGGTGGCAGCGGGGGTAGCCGCGGCCGGTTGTGGCGCAGCGGCCGCCTGGCCATTGAGCTTGGTGCAGCCCTTGGAAGCCTGGTCCATGGCCATTTGCAGGCCGCTGACCTTCAGGTCGTCGCCCTTGGCCTTGGCGCTATCGATCTTCGCCTGCAGGTCCTGGATCTGCTTGTTGCAGGGGCCCGAGCCGGCGGTGGTGCCGGCCGCTGGCGCTGCGGCGGTGCCGCCCAGTTGCGAGGTCAGGCCACCGGCCAGGGTGCTCAGGTCGGCGGCCTGGGTGGACAGGGAGACCAGGCCGAGCAGGATGGCGGCAGGGGCGAGTGTGGAAAGACGCATGACAAACCTCAATGTTCGATTGACGGCGCGAAAGGAAGTCTCGAACTGGCGCCGTGCAATATCCAAGTGGGAAAAGGGTCCGAGAGGGGGCGGGATTTTAGGCAGGCATGCCCCGCTGTGCAAGTTTCGATGGGCATGAAAAAGCCCCCCATGGCCAGCCATGGGGGGCTTTTGTGATACAGGCTATATTACAGGCCGGCAGCCGCTCGCAGCGCGTCTACGCGGTCGGTCTTTTCCCAGGTGAAGGTGGTGAAGGTGTCGTCGCCGACCGTCTTCTGCTCCGGGGTGCGACCGAAGTGGCCGTAGGCCGCGGTTTCCTGGTACATCGGGTGCAGCAGGTCGAGCATGGTGGTGATGGCGTATGGGCGCAGGTCGAAGATTTCGCGAACCAGCTTGATGATCTTGTCATCACTGATCTTGCCGGTGCCGAAGGTGTTCAACGAGATCGAGGTCGGCTGAGCGACGCCGATGGCGTACGACACCTGGATTTCGCAACGGTCGGCCAGGCCGGCGGCGACGATGTTCTTGGCCACGTAACGACCAGCGTAGGCGGCGGAACGGTCAACCTTGGATGGATCCTTGCCGGAGAACGCGCCACCGCCGTGACGGGCCATGCCGCCGTAGCTGTCGACGATGATCTTGCGACCGGTCAGGCCGCAGTCGCCCACTGGGCCACCGATGATGAAGTTGCCGGTCGGGTTGATGTGGAACTGGGTGTCCTTGGTCAGCAGCTCGGCAGGCAGCACGTGCTTGACGATCAGCTCCATCACGCCTTCGCGCAGGTCTTTGTAGGACACTTCCGGGTTGTGCTGGGTCGACAGCACGATGGCGTCGATGCCGACCACCTTGCCGCCTTCGTAACGGCAAGTCACTTGCGACTTGGCGTCCGGGCGCAGCCAAGGCAGCAGGCCGGATTTACGGGCTTCGGCCTGGCGCTGAACCAGTTGGTGGGAGAAGGCGATCGGGGCCGGCATCAGCTCCGCGGTTTCGTTGCTGGCGTAGCCGAACATCAGGCCCTGGTCGCCGGCGCCCTGGTCTTCCGGCTTGCTGCGGTCAACGCCCTGGGCGATGTCCACGGACTGCTTGCCGATGATGTTCATCACGCCGCAGGTGGCGCCGTCGAAGCCGACGTCGGAGCTGTTGTAGCCGATGTCGAGGATCACGTTACGGACGATGTCTTCGAGGTCGACCCAGGCCGAAGTGGTCACTTCGCCAGCGATGATCGCCACACCGGTTTTCACCAGGGTTTCGCACGCGACACGGGCGAACTTGTCTTCAGCGATGATGGCGTCCAGCACCGCATCGGAGATCTGGTCGGCGATTTTGTCCGGATGCCCTTCGGACACGGACTCGGAGGTGAAAACGGAATATTCGCTCATATCGATGGTTTTCCTGAGTTACCGATGGTGAGTGGTGCCAGCCGGTCGCTGAAAATGGCGAACCTGAATCTGGAAACCATTACGTAAGCCTACATAGAGGCTGTCCTCGGGCACGAGCCCCGCAGCGATGGCCCAACGGGCCAGATCGTCCTGTTCGAACCCCAACCAGAGATCACCGCAGGCCTCCCTGGCCCAACTCTGGTTGTGGCTACACAATTCTGTCACTAACAAACTACCGCCAGGTTGCAGCAGGCCGGCCATCTGCTTGAGGGCCTCGGCCGGCGCGGCGAAATGGTGCAGGACCATGTTCAGCACCACGCAGTCGGCCTGCAACCTGACATCTTGCAAGGCATCGGCCAGATGCAGGCTGACATTGGCCAGCGCTTCACGCTCACACAACTGACGGGCCAGTTCGAGCATGGCCGGGCTGTTGTCCAGCGCGCTGACCTGCTGGAAGCGCCGTGCCAGTTCCGGCAGGAAGGCGCCGTCACCGGGGCCGACTTCCAGGGCCGTGGCCTGGGGGCCGAAGCTTAGCTTGTCGAGCAGCGCGAGAACGCTTTCGCGGTACTGCGGCAGGCCGGCGATCAAGTCCTGCTGGGCGCGGAATTTCTCCGCCACCCGTGAGAAAAAGTCCTGGCTGGCGGCGGCGCGCTGGCCGTGCACCAGGCCAATACGGGCTTGCACGTCGCCCGGCAGGTCGAGCTCGTCGACTTCCTCCAGCAGCGCCGCGTGCAGCTTGCCGCCCAGGCGCTCGGTGTGGGGCAGGGCGCGGCGGTAGAAGATCGCGTTGCCTTCACGGCGGGTAGCCACCAGGTCGGCCTGGGCCAGCACTTTCAGGTGATGACTCATGCCGGATTGGCCGATGCCGAAGATCTGCGCCAGTTCCAGCACGCCGAACGAATCGTTGGCCAGGGCCCGCAAGACGTTCAGGCGCAACGGATCGCCGCCGGCCTTGCACAAGGCGGACAGGTCGTCGCTGGCGTCATGACGAATCGTGGGCACGCGTAAATTCATAAGGCCAGCAGTCTAGTGACCCCTCGCCCGCCTAGCAAGACCAATATCAAAAAGTTTTGATATTGGTCGATAGGTGGCACTTTCAGGCGTGCGCTGGTCTATACAGATCGACAGCGGAAAGGTTTCACCCGAGGAATGCGCAACTATCCGCAGGAAAAACGCCCCGCAGTGACTATCTGTCATTGCCCCTTGGCGGTCCCTGAGGGAAAATGCTCGCCTTTTTTCCGTTTCGTTTTATTCACTTTCAATTCAATATCCTCAGGAGATCAGCGATGCCCAGCCGTCGTGAGCGTGCCAACGCTATTCGTGCCCTCAGCATGGATGCCGTGCAAAAAGCCAACAGCGGCCATCCCGGTGCCCCCATGGGTATGGCGGATAT